>CAZKSF010000018.1:0-46565 GCA_964555405.1 uncultured Bacteroides sp. | reverse complement strand
TCTTTGTGAGGGCAACATTTTCCTCATAGGGAAGATGTGAACCGTCGATCATAACTGATGAGAAACCGTTGTCAATACATGACTTGCAGAGTTCGAAGCTGTCACCGTGGTCGAGGTGAAGAACAATCTGGGGATTTTCCCAGCCGAGTTCCTTGGCATATTCTACAGCACCCTGTGCCATGTAGCGAAGAAGGGTCTCGTTGGCATACTGGCGGGCACCTTTTGAAACCTGGAGGATGACAGGCGATTTCTCAGTGGCGGCTGCCTTGATGATTGCCTGAAGCTGCTCCATGTTGTTGAAGTTGAATGCGGGGATAGCATATCCGCCCTTGATGGCCTTTGCAAACATCTCGCGGGTGTTAACGAGGCCTAATTCTTTGTAGCTTACCATATTATTGATAGTTTGAATATTGGGTTTCCGATTGTTCCGCCTTACAGGCGGCTAATTCTTTGCAAATATATAAAATATCTCCCGAATAATGTTTCAGGATTTCATATTTTTTTGAACATGAAGCCATGCATGGACACAGCCCACGAACAACGCGCCTCCGATGATATTGCCTATAGTTGCAGGAATCAGATTGCTCCACACTGCATCGCCCACAGTCACCGGAGCACCTTCGAGCATGGCGAGCGGAAGGTACATCATATTGGCAATACAGTGCTCGTAACCAAGCACTACAAAAGCCATTACAGGCCACCAGCAGCCGGCTATCTTATCCGTGAGCGACTTACCGGACAACGCAAGCCATACAGCCAGACATACACACCAGTTGGCTCCGATTCCTTTAAGAAGTACGGTAATCCACGACATCGATGTTTTCGCCACTCCTATTCCGATGATGGCGCTGTGATAGGGTTCGGCTGCGGTCAGTCCCACTGCCCACACGAACAGCGTGGTGAAGGTGACCGCTCCCACAAAATTACCCACATATACGATGATCCAGTTTTTTACCACAGTCGCGGCAGTATATCGCCGTTGCATGAAAGCCGGTATCAGCAGTGCGTTATTCCCGGTAAAGAGCTCCGCACCTAAAACCACAACAAGTATCAGACCGATAGGAAATGTGGCGCCACTGACCAGCTTCTGGACGGCAGGCGTGGCAGGACCCGCTCCAAGTCCGTAACCGGCGATCAGCGACAAAGTGCCTCCGAGGGCAATATAACATCCTGCCAGAATAGCGAGTACGGCGAGCCGTGCAGGGCGTGAGTGAAGTGATGTCTTGGCACAGCCGACTGCCACCGAGGCTTCGACTACTTGTCCGGGAGTCCTTACATGCATAAGTGTTATGGTTTATGGCGCAAAATTACATAAAAATCCACCATAATCCAAGTACGGCGGGACAGCCTGACCTGCCCCGCCGCAACAGATTGAATCTTATTGTATTATTTACGTTCTTTTTTCTTCTCCAGCTGACGTTCTACCGCTTCAAGAGCCAGATCGATAGCCTCTTCAAATGAATCGGCAACCTTTGTTGCTACCATATCCTCAACCTGTGGAACCACCACACGGATTATGGCTTCCTTGTTAAGCGCTGTCTCGGGTTTTACAACCTTGAGGTTGAAATCAATCTCCGTGATGTTTACAAACCTGCGGGCAAGACGGTCAGCCTTGCGGTTGATGAAGCTGACAAGTTTTTCGGATGCGTCGAAGTGGATCGCCTGAATTTTAACTTCCATATTCTCCTCCTTTTTTTTGCGCACGGGGGTGTGCTGATTGATAATTATTTTTTAGTTCACCATAGGAGAGGTGGGTGTATATCTGTGTTGTCTGAAGCGACTGATGACCAAGCAGACGCTGAACGGCATTCAGGTCGGCTCCACCGTTAAGCATATCGGTCGCGAACGAGTGTCTCAGCACATGCGGGCTGAGTCGCGGAGCGTGTGCTCCCCCGTCAACGAGCTTACGGTGAACAATGGTATAAAGACGGTTGCGGCTCAGCGGATTCCCATCTTTATCGGTGATGAGGGCATCACTTACACCGTCAATACCCACGCATTGCTTCATTACCCGGTATCGGTCGATCATGTCAGCCAGTTCGCTCCCGAATGGCACTATTCTTTCTTTATTACGTTTACCGAGTACTTTTAGTTCACATGAACGTGTATCGACATTAGGTTCGAGCAGTCCCGCCAGCTCCGAACACCGCATGCCGGTTGTATAGAACAGCGTCAGCACCAGACGGTCGCGCACCTCCATAATATCATCTTCGGCTATAGGCGCATCGATGATGGCATTGACTTCCGACGTGGGTATATACACCGGAAGTGTTTTCGGAAGCCGGGCAAGCACCAGATCGGAAGCCGGATTGGATGCCATGCCGCGGCGACGCATCATAAAATCGAAAAATGCCCGTAGTGACTGGACTTTACGGCGTATCGACCGCTGAGTGACACGGGCTCGGGCAAGATGATTTATCCACATACGCAGATCGGATACGGCTGTCGATGCCGGACACAATTCATGTGCGCCGTTATCCGTAGCAAACGTTTCCCACTGACTCAGATCACGTGAATAGCTCTCGACTGTATTAGGCGAGAGTCGGCGCTCGGTAGCTATATAGCGTACGAAGCTGTTCAGATCGGGGTCACGGACGATAATCATTTTCCGGCGTTGGTGTCAGTTATCAATAATGCCTCTAAGTTACATCTTTTCTTCGAAATTCCCAAAATAAAGCGTTTTATTGAATGCTCTTGCGATATGCTTTCGGGGTCATCCCCGTTACCCGCAGAAAATATTTTGTGAATGTCGGGGCATCCGGGAAATTAAGCGCATTTGCAATATCCTTAATGCTCCGATAGCTGTCATTCAGCAATGACTTTGCTTCTCCTGCCACTACAGTCTCTATAAGTTTCAACGGACTGTTCCCTGACAACTGCCGGATAACTGTAGAAAAATATTTCAGACTTACGACAGAACGGTCCGCATAGAACCGCACACTCCTGTGTGTGCGGCAATTGATATACAGGTCAAACATAAAATGATGAAATACCATATCCCGATTGGTATAATCCTTGACATCTGTGGGAATATTTGCCAGATATATCTTTACCACCTGAGCCACAATCAGACGACTATGACAACTGATTATCTCCTTATGGATATGACGGAGTGTGTCATTCACATTTCCTTGCGGAATATCCGACA
This sequence comes from uncultured Bacteroides sp., assembly GCA_964555405.1. Taxonomy (GTDB): domain Bacteria; phylum Bacteroidota; class Bacteroidia; order Bacteroidales; family Muribaculaceae; genus Paramuribaculum. The sequence continues at coordinate 43,417 of CAZKSF010000018.1, read as the reverse complement.
GTTCATCCATATATCCCTTTATTGATTCACTCAGATAACCATATTGACAGTCGGTTATACCGGCAAGCGGAGTCTGTTGTATTGCGAGAAAATTACTGCTGTTCATAGTGACGTTGATAACAGCCAGGACATCTTCGAGCATGATACCTCCCAATATTATTTTCCCTTCTTTCCTTATCCGCACTATTTCGACATTGACAAAAGGCATACAGGCAAAAATAGAATTACCTGTCACACGATACTCCACATTCAGAATCCTGATATCGAAATCGCCACCGGAGCATATCGCGAACGCACAGCGTCCGGTCATGTCAAAAATGCGCCCGGTATCTTTTTGCCGGTTTAAGTGTATGGTGGATATATTGAGAGGCGTTTCCATTGTCTGATCCTTTAAAAATACAAATTAAGCATATTTAGTCGGCTAATACAATTAATTACGCCTTAAATCGAACAAATTGACAATTTTTTCAGTACAGTTGACATTTATATACTTTCGGAGCAGGTGTAAATTTGCAATTTGAAACATAATAACTGTTACATCTCATATATGAACTACCGAATAGCGTGTCGGGTATTTTCCCTGACCTTTTTACTGATGGCACTATCAGGTTGCAGACACGATTCAACCGACAGCAAGAATACAATCGATGCTGTAAGAGTAAAAACTATGACTGTTACAAACAGCGGTGTTGCTGAAAAATTATCCTTTTCCGGAACAGTGGAGGAAGAAAGCGGCACTGCAGTGAGCTTTTCCACGGCAGGGACAATTAAATCGCTGTCGGTTTCCGAGGGTGAAAGCATCAGAAAAGGTCAGCTGATAGGCACCCTGGATGACGCTTCCTTACGTAATGCATATGAGATTGCCCAAGCTACTTTAAATCAAGCGAAAGATGCATACCACCGAATGAAACTCCTGCATGATTCCAACTCGTTGTCCGATATGAAATGGGTGGAAGTACAGAGTAAATTGAGCCAGGCTGAAAATGCAGCGGAAATCGCACGGATAGCTCTTGAGGACGCCAGACTGTACGCCCCGGTTTCAGGAATAATCTCTGAGAAAATGGCATCAGTCGGTCAGACAGTTGCTCCGGGCATTCCTGTGGTCAGGATAATTGACATTAATTCTGTAAAAGTAGGAATTTCTATTCCTGAAAATGAGATTTCAAAATTCGCGGACGGAACCACAGCAACTATTACGACGAAGGCTGCAGCCGGAGAGGTCTACTCCGGCAGACTGGTGGAAAAAGGAGTTGCTGCAAACCCATTGTCACGCTCTTACCTGATTAAATATAAGGTAGATAATCCGGGCAGGCAGTTGCTGCCTGGTATGATATGCGAGGTAAGCATTGACAAAGGTACGGTAACCGACGGTGTGATACTTCCACTGGCGGCGGTCCTGCTGGCTGCCGATAATTCAAACTTTGTATGGATTGATTCGGCAGGAGTCGCAAGGAAACGCATCGTCATTCCGGCAGCCATGCTCCCTGAGGGCGTAATGATAGGGTCGGGTCTTGACACCGGTGACAAAGTGATAATTGCCGGAACCGAAAAGATATCACAAGGCACTAAAGTCACATCCATCAACTAACTGAAGATTATATGGATTCTTCCAACAATATCGAAGGAGGGTTATTGTCAAAACTCCCTCCGGTCAAGAACTCACCTCTGGTCGTATGGGGGGTGAAGTATGCCAATGTAGTCGTGCTGATGGTGTGCATACTTGTTGCTTTCGGCATTTATGCCCTTCAGACAATGAATAAAAATGAGTTCCCGAATTTCACTATCCGTGAAGGCGTGGTTGTGGCGGTATATCCCGGAGCGACTTCTCTCGAAATGGAACAACAGGTAATGAAACCCCTGGAAAACTTTGTTTTCAGTTTCAAGGAAGTCAACAAGGTCAAGACCACTTCCAATGCGACCAACGGCATGGTAATGATTTTTGTAGAGCTTGATGATAAGATTACAGATACGGATTCATTCTGGAATACATTCAGCCGTGAACTCAGCGGAGTGAAACAGCAGTTGCCTCCGGGCGTGCTGGCAGTGGAAGTGATTTCTAACTTCGGAGATACGTCCGCATTGCTGATAACCATGGAGAGTGACGACAAGACTTACCGTGAGCTGGGTGATTATATGGATGATCTTCAGGACAGGTTGCGGACTGTCAGCAGCGTGGGCACAATGACTGTCTACGGCAAGCAGAATGAACAGATTTCGATAAACATCGATCCCGAAAGGCTCTCTCATTACGGCATATCCGAGAAAACCTTGGCAGCAAGCCTTTTCACGAGTGGTTTCCGGACAACAGGCGGTGAAATAAGGTCGCTCTCCTATACTTCTCCGATCTATATCGACAATCCTCTGAATTCAGTAGCCGACATAGCCGACCAGATTGTTTTGTCGACTCCTTCCGGAGAAGTTGTCCGTCTGAAAGATATTGCTGAGGTGAAAAGGGAATACCCTGAACCTACTTCTTTCATAACCAATAACGGACGTAAGTGTATCCTGCTGTCCGTCGAGATGAAGTCAGGCAACAATATCGTCAGGATGGGCGAACTTGTTGAAAAACAACTTAATGAATTTCAGCAGCAATTACCCGAAGATGTAACGCTGTTCAGAATCACCAATCAGCCTGATGTTGTCAACAGCAGCGTAATGGATTTTCTCCGGGAGTTGCTTATCGCGGTCATAGCTGTTATCGTGGTTATAGTGCTGCTGCTCCCGATCAGGGTAGCGCTTATTGCCGCCGCAACAATTCCTATCACCATATTCATATCGCTCGGTTTGTTCTATGTTTTCGGAATCGAACTTAACACCGTGACATTCGCATGTCTTATCGTATCTCTGGGTATGATTGTTGACAACTCCGTGGTAATAATCGACGATTACGTGGAACTGATCGGCGAAGGCATGGATCGGAAAGAAGCCACAATCCGTTCTGCATCGGAATTTCTGAAGTCGATATTCTCGGCGACCCTCGCCATCTCCATTACATTCTTCCCGTTCCTGATCACCATGACCGGAATGTTCCGCGACTTCCTGACCGATTTCCCGTGGGCAATATCAATTATTCTGCTCGGATCGTTACTCATTGCGGAACTTCTTGTGCCTTTCATGCAATACCGCTTCATCAAACCGGCAAAGGTCGCTGAATTAGACGGTGACGCCCGGAAAGGTAAAAAGCACTTTTCTCTTCTGCGCAGTCTTCAGTCTGGTTATAATAAGCTTATCGCAGTTTGTTTCAATCATCCTTGGATGGTACTGACTATTGCAGTCATACTGACTGTCGGAGGCAGTTGGCTACTGATGTCCCGTCCCATGCAACTTATGCCTATTGCCGAACGCAATCAGTTTGCCGTCGAGATATATCTCCCCACGGGCACACCTTTGGCACAGACAAATATTGTTGCTGATTCTCTTGCCAATATTCTGAGGAAAGACCGTAGAGTAGTGTCGGTGGCAAATTTCCATGGATGCTCATCACCCCGTTTCCAGACTACTTATGCTCCGCAGGTCGGTGGACCGAATTTCGCACAATTTATCGTAAATACAACCGGTAACGAAGCAACCATAGAACTTCTTAATGATTATACGGCTAAATATCGTGACTATTTCCCGGAAGCAAAAATACGTTTCAAGCAATTGTCCTATTCAAATGCAGCCTATCCGATCGAGGTCCGTATAAAAGGTAACGACTATTCCGTACTTCATGCAGTATCGGATACAGTAATTGCAATAATGCGTTCTATTCCAGAAATCAACCTGTCAAGCAGCAGCTTGAACGCACCGCTTGTCGCAGCTCAGGTGTCACCCGATTTTACGGCAATGTCGCGCCTCGGACTAAGCGACATGATGCTGGAAGCTAATCTTGCAATGCGATATACGAATACCGGCTTACCGGTTGCCACGGTCTGGGACGGCAGTTATGCCACTCCGGTAGTAATCCGGACTCCCACATCGGAACAGTCCGATGTCAATGACCTTCGTAATGAATTGCTTCCCGTGCTGGGGTTTGCCACAGCACCGTTACGTCAGATTGCCGAGGTTACTCCATCCTGGAATTACGGACAGCTCTCGCATCGTGGAGGTATACCATGTGTCACGATAAGTTCTGAAGTAGAGCGGGGGGCATTCGCACTCAGTGTAACTGATATCTTAAAGAAAAAGCTCGACCGGTTGCCATTGCCCGATGGTGTGACTCTTGAATATGGAGGTGACTACAGCCAGTCGGAAGAAATGTGGCCGCCGATCATATCCGCACTCCTCATGGCTGTGGTTATCATATTTTTCATCCTGCTATCACATTATAAGGATGTCACCACATCTGCCCTGCTTCTGCTATGCATAGTGTTGTGTATTCCGGGCGCGGGTATCGGTCTTGCCATCCAGGGAGAGGTACTTTCTCTTACATGTACTCTCGGATTTATCTCCCTGATGGGTATTCTTGTGCGAAATGTCATCATAATGATCGACTATTCGGAAGAACTACAGCGTTCGGAGGGGATGACTGTCAAAGAAGCTATTTTCCATAGCGCCGAAAGACGTATGCGACCTATTTTCCTTACGTCGGCTGCCGCATCGATGGGTGTGCTTCCTATGGTTCTTTCCGGCACACCTTTATGGAGACCTATGGGTACTGTGATTTTTTGGGGAACAATCATCACATTCTTTTTCATAGTCACCGTCATTCCGGTGCTTTACTGGAAGGTGATGGAGAAAAAACAATCTCAACAAGTATCGAAATGAAAAAAATATTCAGCATCGCTGTTTTCATGACACTGTTGTGCACGGTGTCAGTCACCGCTCAGCAATTGTCGCTTGAAGAGTGTATCGGTTTGGCTCTCGAAAATAACGCGCGTATGCGTACAGCCGATTATATTGTCAGTGCTTCGCATGAGACCTCGCGTGAGGCGTTTACAAAATATTTTCCCTCGGTCAGTGTCAGCGGACTGGCGTTTACCGCCAATCACGGTATGCTTCAGCACAGTTTCAATCTTCCACTCTCGATGCTCAATCCGGAGTTGCCTGATATGGACTTCAACATGAGTCTGCTGAAAAAGGGTTCTGCGGCAGGAGTGAATCTGCTCCAGCCTATTTTCCTGGGAGGGCGCATTTTGAACGGCAACCGTCTCGCTCACGTAGGAGAAGAAGTAAGTCGGTTGCAGCAACGGCAGAGTGCTGACGAAGTACGGCATGATGTAGAACAATATTACTGGCAACTCGTGTCACTTCACTCCAAACATCAGACATTAGAGAAGGTTATCGCTATGCTTGACACTCTCACTGCTCAGGTACAGATTTTTGTCGATGCAGGTGTAACAACCGCCAACGACTTGCTTGAAGTGAAATTAAAAAGAAACGAAATGCTTGTGGCAAGAAGTGAGCTTGACAATGGCATATCAGTGGTCAGAATGTTGCTGTCGCAATATGTAGGTAAAGGAACATCCGGGTCGGTGGATGTAGCTACTGATATATCAATCGGGGTGATGCCTGAATTTCCTGATGATATTTACAGGAATCCTGAGGAATGTCTCGATCAAACCATCGCACACGGTCTGCTCACACAGAATGTAAAGGCGAAAGAACTGGAGAAACGTATTGCTGTCGGCAACAATCTGCCTATGGTAGCCGCCGGTGCAAGTTACAATTACGAGCATATTCTTGAACAAGGTCATACTTTCGCCAATGTCTATGTCACAGTAAGCATTCCTTTGACCGATTGGTGGGGTGGGTCGCACAATATCAAGAAAAAAAATATCGAGACCAAGATAGCACGTACTCAGCTGGAAGATAATTCGCAGTTACTTATAATTGCAATGACCAACGCATGGAACGATGTCACTACCGCCTATACACAAATGGAGATTGCATGTGAATCCATAGCTCAGTCAGCTGAAAATCTAAGGCTCAACCAAAATTTCTACAATGCCGGCACGACTACCATCACCGATCTCCTGAACGCCCAGACTCTGTTCCGGCAGTCGCAGGACAAATTTGTGGATGCCTACGGACAGTTTCAGATGAAAAAACTGACTTACCTGCAATCGACCGGACGTTGAGCCTGTTACTCTAACAGGCTTATTTAAATTCCGACATGTCTGTATAAGATATTTTTACTAACTTTGCGTTGTTCCAGACATCGCTGTCAAACGTATCTTTATCTGTGCGGACTGTATCACATCATAGATTTCTATACTGCATATGGAATGTTATTTCCATATGCGGTTTGTTATGTGTAGTTTTTCCGGCGCATGCCTCTGAGCCGTTGGACTCTGCGGTAACCGAACTTATTAAGGAAATCAACAGTCTGCCGCAATACACGTCGTCGAAAGAAGAGCGTCTTGATGCCTTGAGGAAGGTGTATTTCAACAGTGAAAGTGAACTTTCAGCTTTTAAGGCAGCCAAAGAATTATTTGACGAATACATTTACTATCAGTCTGATTCCGCCTATGATTACGCTTCGCGGATGAAATCACTGGCTGAAAAGATGAATGATCAGTCACGACTCACACTTTCATACCTGGCTTTCATGAAGTGCTTCTCTTCAAACGGTTATTTTAAGGAAGCCGGTGACATGAACAATATAATTGATCCGGCATTGCTGTCACATGACGATCTGCTCGATTACCTCAGGACAGGGGCTACGTTTTATCAGAATCTTGAATCATACGTCGGAGGTACTTCCACGGACTTAGGTAAAATCTACCGCGAGAAAAGGCTCGGATACGCACATGAGCATATCTCAACTATGCCGAGGCTCTCAACGAAACTGAAGGAGCCAACCGCACCGAAATACTTGAGTACCTCAACCGTATCCGTGAACGCGCAGGTATCCGCCCGTACACTACTGCCGAAACTTCCTCCGAAGCGATCCACGTCGACATAAACAACCGTGAGGAGATGCGTCGGTTAATCCGTGCCGAACGCCGTGTCGAGCTATGTGGCGAAGGACTGCGATATGACGATCTGCGCCGCTGGAAAGAAGCTGAAAAAGTGTTGAACGGACCTATGCACGGAATGAACTATCAGGCTGACAATACCGATGGATTTTTCAAGCGTACGGCATACCTTGAACGCATATATACAAAAGCCAATTACTGGCTTCCGATTCACCAATCTGAGATTGACAAGAATCCTAATCTCGTTCAGAATCCTTTCTGGAAATAAAACTGTATAAATCGACACCACAATGAAAAAATCAATCAATATATTGGGTATCATGGCACTGGCGGCTGCAATGACCGGCTGCAATGACGATGATGTGATGTTTACCCTTCCCGACACTCCGTCGACCATGAATCTCGCAGTGGACAAGGACGATCTTGTACTCACCGAAGCTCAGGCTGCGCAGCCTGCCGTCAGCTTCACATGGTCACCGGCTTCAGTGGGAGGCTCTACCCAGAAACGCTACTATTTCAAGATGGATGTAGCGGATAATAATTTCGCGACTTCAATTCCCAAAATCGAAATACCGGTCAACAACCTTACGGTAAGTTATACGGTCGAGGAACTCAACGACCTGATGCAAGGCTGGGGAATCACTCCCGGAACTCCCTCGGTGATTGAAGCGGAAGTGATTGCCGAATGTACCGAAATGGTCCGGTATATCAAACCCGAGGTCAGCAAAGTCCGCTTTTCCGTTACCGGTTATCAGCCGGCACCCAAACCGTTGTATATCTTCTCAGATGCCTTTGACGGTGTCGATTATATTCAGATGACCGAAATCGTCGCTAACAAGAAATACCGCTGGAAAGGCATTATGGATGCCGGAACCGAATTCTATATGGCACACGATACCGAGAATAACGCTTCGGTATTCGGTATGGGTTCTGACATATACGCAATCGAAAAAACTGTTGCTTCAGAATGCAGGAACTTCAAAGCGCCCCGTAAAGCTGACTGGATACTCACAGCCAATCTCACCACTCTTGAACTGGACTGGGGTGTCAACAGGCTTAATTACGACAACGTATGGATGGTGGGTGACGCCACTCCCGCCGGCTGGGATATCGAACATCCGTATCAGATGACACATGACACCGAACGTCCCGAGATATTCTATTATGACGGTCACCTGAATCAGGGTGAAATGAAATGCCCGCTCCAGAACGACCGCGGACGGGGATGTGATTACATTATGCCCCTTGAAGGAGGCACCCACGAAGACGGCGATCCTGCGATACAGGTAGTGTATGGCGGAAATCCCGATAATAAATGGGTGATAACCGCTGCCGGCGAATATCATGTGGAGATAAATACAAGTTTGATGACCATAAGCTTTGAAATGAAATGAATAATTTGAGGAAAATCCTGTTTTCAGCGATGGTGTGTGGCGCATTTTGCGCCGCCGCCACTTCCCTGTCAGTTTCTTCGCCTGACAATAATGTGACTCTTTCGTTTGACATCGATAAGGAAGGTCACCCCGAATATTCACTGACCCGTAAAGGGAAGATTCTGCTTAATCCTTCTCGCCTTGGTCTGGCAACCAAAGATTGTCCCGGATTTACAGACGGATTCTCAGTAGCAAAGTCAGCCAGGGAAGCTCATACTGAAACATGGCAACCGGTATGGGGTGAAGAATCGGATATTGAGAATAATTACAATGAACTCCGTGTGACTCTCGTGCAGAAGAAACTCGCGCCCGGCCGTAAGCTCGACATTGTATTCCGTGTGTTCAATGACGGCATAGGGTTCCGTTACGAATTCCCGCGCCAGGCGTCGCTGCAGGATTTTGTCATCATGGATGAACTCACCGAATTCGCTTTCAATGAATGTCCCGTGACATGGAGTATACCCACCAACGGTCAGCGGTTTTATGAAAGTGTGTTCCGTGAAATGCCGCTTGACTGTATAGGTGAAGTATCCACTCCTGTCACCATCCGTTGCAGCGACGGCACACATATAGCTCTCCACGAGGCAAATCTGACTGATTATGCAGCTCTCAACCTGCAGGCTACTCCGGGCAGCAATACTCTCCGGGCATCGCTCACCCCATGGCAATCGGGCGAGAAAGTATTTGTCACGGATGTCAGGGTATCTCCGTGGCGCACGATGATTGTAACTGACAATGCCGGCGATATGGCTCTCAGCCGCATAATGCTGAACCTCAATGAACCTTGCGCCATAGCTGACGCCGAAGAGTTTTGCAAGCCTCAGCGCTATCTGGGCGTGTGGTGGTGTTACCACATGAGAACCGCCACTTGGGAAGCAGGTCCGAATCATGGGGCGACTACCGATAATGTGAAGCGTTACATGGATTTCGCCGCTAAAAATAATTTCGGCGGAGTGCTGGTCGAGGGGTGGAACCACGACTGGGCGACTTGGGACTTTGACTTCACAAGACCTTATGAGGATTTTGACATTGGGGAGATCAACCGTCACGGCAGAGAGGTAGGAGTCGCTCTTATCGGACATCATGAGACTGGTGGTAAAATTGAGAACTACGAAAATCAGATGGAACAGGGAATGAAGCTATATGCCGACAATGGCATGCACTATGTCAAAACCGGATATGTGGGTGACATGCTCGATGGAAAAGAACTTCACAGCAGCCAGTTCGGTGTGCGTCACTATCGTAAAGTCATCGAGACTGCCGCCAAATACCGGCTTGCCATCGACAACCACGAACCGGTGATGCCGACCGGCTTACAGAGGACTTATCCCAATCTGATGACACAGGAAGGGGTACGCGGCCAGGAATATGATGCCTGGAATCCCGAGGGCGGTAATCCTCCGGCACATTCCGTCACACTGCCGTTCACACGCGGTCTCGCCGGACCGATGGACTTCACCCCCGTCACTTTCCGGTTTGAAAACCCTGTAGTGCCACAGACACATGTCAACACCACCCTTGCCAAGCAGCTGGCACTGTTCGTCATAATCTATTCTCCGCTCCAGATGGCGTCTGACGAAATCGAAAATTATGCGGCTAACCCAGGTCCGTTTCAGTTTGTCTGCGAATGCCCTACCGACTGGGACAAGACTTGCTACCCTGAGGCTGAAATCGGCAAGTATGTCACTACCGCCCGTAAAGGCAAAGGCGAGGATACCTGGTATGTGGGAAGCGCCACCGGCGATGAAGCGCGTATAGCTCACATCGACCTTTCTTTCCTTGATCCGGGAGCCCGGTACCGTGCGACTATCTACCGTGACGGCGAGGGCGCTCATTTCGATACCAATCCTTATCCGGTCGTAATCGAGCAGCGTGACGTTACGAGCGAGACTGTTCTCGACATTCCCCAGGGACGTAGCGGTGGGTGTGCAATCAAACTGGCTAAAATCTGATCAAAAATGAAACGTCTCTTTATTCCTATACTATCCGGGCTTGCCTGTGCCTCCACCGTATTTGCAGGCGATGTAGTCAGCACTCCGGCTTACCGATGGTCAGGTGATACCATTTTTCAAGGAGAGTACATTGCCACAGCAGTGTCGCCTTACGAAATCAAATCGACATATTCGGCACGTCCCGGCTACTTCATGCCCATTTCCAAGGAGTGGAAAAAGAAGAATGATCTCACTCCATATCCGGCACTGACCTCCGGCAACCGTTTGCATGAGGCTGTCTACAACATGGCTCTCGATGAAATGGTTAATGCTGTCGAACCCGACACTACCCTCCGTACCGGTAAGGAATGGTCGGGTGTATGGACCCGCGATGTAAGTTATTCCATCCTTCTGTCAATGGCTTACCTGCAACCGGAAGCTTCCCGGATTTCGCTTATGAAGAAAGTGGATCCGATGGGACGCATAATTCAGGATACCGGCAGTGGAGGCGCCTGGCCTGTATCGACCGACAGGGAGATATGGTGTATCGCCGCTTATGAAGTATATAAGGTAACCGGCGACCGCAAATGGCTCGAATATATCTACCCCATCATCAAACGCTCGCTCGAAACGGATGCCAAAAGTGTATATGACAGTGAAACCGGTCTTGTAAAGGGAGAGACATCATTCATTGACTGGCGTGAACAGAGTCATCCGAAATGGATGCAGTGTGCCGACATTTACAATACCGAAACACTCTCCACTTCCATAGTGCATGCGCAGGCATGGAAAGTGCTCTCGGAAATCGCTGCCGAACTGGGACATAAAAAGGAAGCCCGGGAGGCACTGGAAATGTCACAGAAAATAGCCGGTAGTGTCAATGAACAGCTGTGGCTCGACGACAAGGGTTATTACGGCATGTATCTGTACGGCAGAGACAATCTCATCATGAACCCTCGGGCTGAAACCCTGGGTGAATCTCTGGCTATCATGTGGGATATCGCCGACAGCGAACGTGCCCGGACAATAACCGAAAATAATCCTGTCACACCCTTCGGCGCGGCGATCTTCTATCCTCAGATTGTAGATATGCCATCATATCATAACAATGCCCTGTGGCCCTGGGTGGGCTGCTGGTGGGCGATAGCCAATGCCAAAGCAGGCAATGAAGAAGGTGTGATGCAGGGTATCGGAGCCATTGTGCGTCCGGCAGCGCTATTTTGCACCAATAAAGAGAACTTCAACCTCGACAACGGTGACATCTACACCGAACTAAACTCGTCAAACATGCTTTGGTGCCTGAGCGGAAATCTCGCACTCACCCACAAGATACTGTTCGGTATTGAATACGAAAAAGACCGGTTGTTGTTCCATCCATTTGTTCCGAAAGCGCTCGGTGGAGAATTGAGACTTGACAATTTCAAATACCGCGATGCCGTGCTTGACATCACTGTAAAGGGATTCGGTAACGAAATCAAGTCGTTCACTGTCAACGGCAAGGCTCAGCAACCTGAAATCCTCGCAAAGAATGCCAAGGGAAATCTGAAAGTGGAGATCGTTATGGCTGATAATGAGATTCCGGCACTCCGTGTCAACAATACTCCCAACCTGAAAGCGCCTCTTACGCCGATCGTATGGCTTGAGGAAAAACAGTTGCAGTGGAATCCTATCGAATATATCAATCACTACGTCATTCTTCGCGACGGCAAGCGTATCGCCGAGACTACTTCGACAACCTTTGACGCCTCGCTGCCCGGTGAGTATCAGGTAATAGGTGTAGCCGATGACGGAACTGAAGGATTCGCATCCGAACCACGCTCTACCCGTCGTGTCACAACGATCCAGATTCCCGGCGAGAAGACCGCTATCACATCCTCCGAGATCGCATATCGTCCAGAGACTGGTGTCACCGGTTACAATGGCAATGGATTCATCGAACTCGACAAATCGACTCCAACCGTCAACATACCCGTTACTGTCGACAAAGCAGGACGTTACAGCCTACAGCTCCGCTATGCCAACGGAAATGGTCCTGTCAATACCGAGAACCGTTGCGGCATACGCACCATCTCGATTGACGGCAAAAACCATGGAATAGTCGTTATGCCTCACCGGGGCAGAAACAACTGGAATGACTGGGGTCTCACCAACTCCCTGCCGGTCGACCTTACACCGGGGCAGCATACCGTCAGCATTAGTTTCCTTCCTGAAAATGAGAATATGAACATTGCCACCAATCACGTACTGGTGGATGAATTACGATTGACCGAGATTAATTGATGTATCAGCGCTAAGGTAAAAGGTTTTAGGTGATTTACACCCGGAGTCCTCTGATTGGTTCAGAATACTCCGGGTGTATTTTATCTATATACTGCCTCGATCAGATCGGATGATGGCGGGAGAGGACTGCTTGAGAACGCCGGTAGATTAAACGTACGCGTAAAGGAATCGTAGAACAGAGGATCCTTTTGGGGCAGAATGAACGGTAAGCCGAAGCGTCCCGTTGCCGGATCGAAAGATGCTATATATGGTCGAGACCAAAGCGTATCAAGCCGTTTGGAACTGAAAACTACCCAGCGTCCGTTGCCGCTCCATGAGTGAAAACTGTCGACATTGTCGCTGTTGAGTTCGGTTGCCACCCGTACCGACAGATCGTTCAGATCCATAAGCCACAGATCGCTCTCCGGATGCCATATGGAGAAATTTCCATAATCCGAAACGGTCATCAGCAGCCATCTGCCGTCGGGTGATACACGTGGGAACGACACGGAGTGACCTTCGGCGGCAGCATCCCATACGACTTCAGGTTCACCGAACCGTACGGAATCCGGATCGAAAGAAATACGGCAAAGATTATACCTTATGCTGTCAAGCGGTGTACCTTCTCTGTAGCCCGCAGCCCGGCAGAAATAAAGCTCCTTTCCGTCAGGACTCCATGTGGGGAAGGTTTCCATCCATTCTTCACCGCTGAGCATAGGGATGACATTTGCCTCATCGCGTTCGACATCATAGAGTGTCATATCGGCACCCAGATCGCTTACCTCTATAGTCTTGGTGCCGGAGGTATGAAAGAACTGACGTATTTCATTGGCGGAAAAGGCAATGAACCGTCCTGACGGATGCCATGCGGGATATGTGGCTCCGTGAGGTGTACCGGAACTTTTTGGATTGACCTTCGTCACCTTCCCGTCCCTCACTATCAGCGTACCGCCATGAGGTCCCCTGACATGCAGCATCATCTCCGACGGATCTGTTCCCCGGAATGTGTGGCAGTTGACACATTGCCGGTCGATATCGCGGTTCTCTATCACCGCGGTTTGTTCGTAGGATGTGAGATCACGCTGATATATACCGAGTTCATTCCATAATTCGTAACCGGGATATAGCAGGCGATACACTAAGAAACTGTCCACCGTCTCTGTTGACACCCGGCACGTCACCGGCTGCAGCCGTGTCCACACGCCATCAGTCTCTATTGATACGGTTATGGTGATCTCCCCGCCGGCAGCTTCTCCAAGCAGTTCATGCCATTTGTCAAGCGGCGGACGCACTGCGGCGGACGATGACGAGCATATGATGGCAGGCTCATCTCCCGCCACACCGATAGCGGTATGATAATGTGAGGCGACGGTATCGATCATGAATGTGGGAGCCGCGATATTGCGGGGCAACGTGACTCCCGCTATATCGGGATAGAGCGTGGGACATGTGTCCGAAACTCGTGCGTCATCACCGGGAGCACGGACGCACGATGCGGCGACAGCCATGACAAGCATCCCGGCAAGCGACATCCGTAATGAAAGAGTGCTTAAATTCATCATTGTGTGAGGGTCAGTGTTTTAGAGCTGCCCCGGGGATTATACTGTCCGAAGGCATGGAATTGCGTTTATCAGCTCCATATGGACAATAATTATAAATATAATACCAGAAACTTTTCCCGAACTCATCTTCCAGCTGTCCGAGCCGGTTCTGTGTCATAAACTGTTTCATGCGTGCGAAACGGTCTTTCGTATCCCGACTGAGTGTCAGACCGAGTGAGTCAAGAGGCGTAGAGAAGGGATAAAGACTGTAGATGAGTTTTGCCTCCTCGACAGCCGGTGCATCTGTCACTCCTTTACGGGCAACAGTCACGAGTGCGTCCTGATCGTTTGCAGCGAGCAATACAGCGGTCAGGTATTGACGGGCGATAGAGTTTGTGGAATCAGCACGGACTATCTCCATCAGGTCACGGACGGGATTGCGCACGTTGATAAACCGGGTCACAGGTTCGGTTACACCGATCCATGCGTAGTGCAGGTCGGGAGTATCAGTCCCGTCGATCTGTCGCTGCAGTCTTTCGGCTTCATCTCTGTAAAAAAGCGATTTCGACAACCGGTTGACAAAGCGCTGTGCTACTTTCGGTCGCCCCATGGCTATGTTGTAACGAGCAAGATCAGTCAGATGTGGCGCAGTTTCGCCCCACACGGTCATTGCCTCGAAAGCCCAGTGATGCGCTGCGTTCAGGTTTCCGGTAGCCTCATGAACCAGATGTCCGTATTCCGATTCACGGCTATCACCCTTCCATGGAAATATCAGGGCGTCGACTCCCGGACGGAGAGGAAAATCAAACATATGCTCCACAAGTTCACCCTTGTGAGCATATGCAAGCGCCCGCAGATATAGCATCAGACGGTTGTTTCGTCCCGAATACAGGTAATTGTCTGTTATGGCAACAACCTGATCCCAGTCGGCTTGTGCAGCGGCTCTGTGCGCGCGTACCATTGCCCTTTCGGCTCTGTCATAGTCGCGCACCTGAAGCCAATATCCGGCACCGATGTATATTCCTGCCATTATCAGTGCTGTCAGGCACATTGCAGGTGACAGCGGCATATACCTCCTCTTACGCCGCGGCAGAAAAGACACCAGCAACCTGAGAATCGCAAGCCCTGCAACTGCCACCACCAGCCACCCGGGTGTGGAATCAATGGAGTCGAGTGTGAAATAGATTGCGACAGCCGCCGCTACCCCAAGCTGTAGCATGTCGCGTCGTCCGGTGACGCGCGATATTATGCTTTCCGTAAGAAGATATACCGCTGTAAGAAGTGCCGATACTATCGAAGCGCCAAGCCAGGGTATGTGAAAAAACTGTATGATAAAGGCACCGAGCAATTTTATAATCCCCTCCGAACGGAGAGTATCCGATATATAGTCCGCGGAGTACAGAAACAGATAATGCTGCTCAAGATAAAACAGCACATGATCCTGTAGTGTTAGCAGAGCCACGAGACATGCGGTGAACAGTGCCGCCGAAGTAACGGCTTTAACAAACGAATATTTCATGAACCTATTAGCAGATTTGCGACAAAATTACGAAAAAAAAGGCAGGTAGCCATCATCGTGATGACTGCCTGCCCTAATAAAGCCGTTCTCCGGTGTGGAGATTAATTCATATAACCGGGATTCTGTTTCAGATTATCATTTAGGTCGATCTGATCCTGCGGAATCGGGAATATATAGTTGTGTTCGCTGTAGGAGATAGTCTGGTTGGTGATTGCCTGCTGAACACCGTCGGCAACATACAGGTCACATACCCATCCTTCATCGCCGGGCAAAGCATTTGCCGGATCCTGACGGAGTTTATACTTGAACGGATAGCGCGGTGCATTGAGTACGTCGGTAGCGATATTCCAGCGACGGGCATCCCACTGGCGGTGGTCACCCTCGAAAGCGAATTCCACGCGCCATTCGTTACGTATGCGCTGACGGAGATCATCCTGTGTAGCACAGTAAGTGGGCAGAGTCGGATCGGTGTTCTGGAGTTCGGGCATACCTACACGTGCGCGTACACGGTTCACGGCTGCAAACGCTGATTCATCAAGCGGTGTCAGCTCGTTGGTTGCCTCGGCATATGTCAGCAGCACTTCCGCGAAGCGCATCGGACAAGAAGCTGCATCATGATTCCAGCCTGCTCCACCGGGATATACGTCGGGATTGAGCCATTTGCGGGCGTGGTAGCCGGTGAGTGTGGCGTCACCACATGACTTGGTAGTGGTCTGATAAAGAGCGCGCACACCTGAAGAGATGAGCGGCTCGGTCTTTACTTCCTCACCGTAAAGAGTCTCGCCTGAGAAGATGACGTTAACACGCAGACGCGGGTCGCGGTTCTGGTCCGGTTTCAGCGGATCATAGATCTGTGACTTGGCGATGGGTGCGCCTTCGCAGTCCTCGAAGCAGTCCACAAATCCCTGTGTGGGATTGGTACCGCCCCAGCCGAGGGTCGGGAAGCACTCGAAACCGATGAAGTCAGTGCCTTGGTTGAGCGACGCGTTGGCATAATGTGTAAGGATGCCTTCGTTACTGTTGTCGATATTGAATGCCCAGAACATCTTGGCATAGTTACCGGTATAGTCTTTTGCAGTACCGGCGTAATCCTCGTCATAAAGATCGTATTTACCCGATTTGATGATTGTATTTGCCTCCTGGGCAGCCACTTTCCAACCATCTTCGACATAATGAGGACACTCGGGGTTAGCGAAATAGAGAGCGGCACGAGCCTTGAATGCACGGGCTACGTACTGGTTGATACGACCGTTGGTGGTGTATTCCGGCAGAAGTTTTATAGCCTGGTTGAAATCATCCATCACATGACCGTAAACTTCCTTCCAGTCGGTACGGACGATATCTCCCTGATCGGAAAGCTCGAGAGGTACAGTAGTGTAAGGAACATCACCGAACTGTTTGATCAGATCGAAATAAATCCATGCGCGGAAGAAATGCGCCTGACCGAGAATGTTGTTCTTGTCACTCTCGGAAAGTTCCTCTACTTTGTCGATGTTGGCAAAAACGATGTTTGCGTAACGGATATAAGTGTATTCTGTTTCCCAAGAGAAATCCGAAGGGTTCCAGAGGCTGTGGGCACGGTTGCCGACAGCCCATTTGATACCGTGAACAGCGTTATCGGTATATACATCCTCGTCATTCTGCCACATGGCGCTGGGAATGTAGTTGTAAAGTATCGATACACCCTGTTCTGCATCCTGTGCAGTCTGCCACATTGTTGCGGTAGACTTCTGTGCGGTAGGAGCCAGGTCGAGATCGACACACGATGATGCGCCGAGAGCGATGGCAACAGAAGCGAATATATTTATAAATTTGGTTTTCATTGTTTCGGTAAGTGATTAGAATGTGACTTTGAGACCGATTGAATATTTGCGTACATTGGCATAGTATGCGCCACGTCCGGCAGGAGCCTCAGGGTCAATGCCTTTATTGTATATCTTGGAGAAGGTCAGCAGGTTCTCGCCGTTGAAGAACACGCGCACTCTGTTGACACCGATACGGGTGGTGAGTGCCATGGGGAGTGTATAGCCCAGTGTCAGGTTCTTGAGACGTGCGTAGCTTGCGTCCTCGCACCAGAAAGAGTTGACATTACCGTTTACATCGGGCGACGAAGCCGAGTTAGGATAGAGGCGGGGATATGTACCGTTAGGATTCTCGGGTGACCAGCGCTCTTATTAATTGATGATCACTGTTATATTATATTTCCAATTCGGGTTCAAAATTATAAAAAATTTCTGAATCTAAACAGTTTTAAACCACAAAAATGTAAAAATATCCAAATGATCAATAGCTATGCAACCCGCCGAGTGAATCGATACCGATCCATGTCATAACGACAAATATCACTGCAATTATCGTTGACAGGCGCCTCGCCGAATACGTCATTCGTCCCCGGCAAACCAGTATGACGACATATATTATGAGCGTTATCAAAGCGAAAGTTTCCTTCGGATCCCACCCCCACCAACGACCCCACGCTCCGGCAGCCCACAGTGATCCGGTGACTATACCGGCAGCAAGGCAAGCGGTTCCGCCATACAGCAGCCGCCGCAATACATTGTCAGCGACTCCCGCTATCGCCGCCGCCGCTGACAGAATAAGCAGGGAATATGAGGTCATCATCAAAGTGACATGGACAGGGAGCCACCACGACATCAGCGCCGGAGAAGGTCGCCATACTGCCGGATGCACCCACAAGAAAGAGGCTCCCGCAAGCAGCAGGCTCACGAACAAAAGAGTCACTACCGTCAGCCGCCGGGAGTGAAACAGCAGAAGTAACAAAGTGAGGATCAGCGAAGAAATCATCATAGATTCACCGGTAGCCGCCATAGGAATCCGACCGGAAAGAACACAACTGACCGCTAAAGTGCCGGCTATTACCAGAGCCTCCAATACGCTCCACAAACGATAACGGCGTGGAGACACCAACGTAAGCAACAGAGCGACGACTGACATAATGAAAGGAAGGAACCGCAGATGTAAAGTGTTATAGAGATATTCCGTAACAAGCATGCCTCTGCTCAGATAGCTCCCTGCCGTCGGCACCGGCACCGACATGGCAGCAGCCTTGACCGAATCGCCATCGCAACTTGACAGCATTGTCTGCCATGTGACTACTTTACCGTCAGTGATAACCTGACGTACCGGACTGCTCTCACAACTGAAAATCACGGCAAATGCTACGGCAATTATTACTGCCGCGCAAAGTATGACCGGTACCGGATGGTCAGTACGGCGCATAAGGTGCGGAAGATTCACGCATTGCCACACACTCCATTTCCACCAGCCAACCCGGACGGCACACCTGTGCCTGTACTGCAAGACAAGGGATGCCCGGGAATCTCTTCCGCACTATGGCTTCGGCGAAAGGTCCGTCAACAGTATTCCTCACATACAGAATTATGTGTAACAGATCCGATCCCTCCACTCCGGCGGCGGAAAGGAGAGCATCCACATTGTCGCACATGCGTATGGTCTGGACCGATATGTCACCCGGTCCGACAATCTTGCCGGAATTATCGATACTGGCTGTTCCTGACACATACACCACACGGCGGTCGCCGTAATCCACTGCTGTAGCACGTTCGAAAGCCACTCCGTAATCAATCGCCTGATTCATACTGTCGGGTATACGGATATAAGTAATCTGCTCAGGCTGCAGACCGCCTGTAGCCAAAGCATCGAAACTGAGCGCGGTGTGCGGCGTCGGTTGTGTGGCGCCGATACCCGTGCTGGCAATGAAGTGTGTGCGGCTGGTCAGCCCTATTGCTCCGAACACCTCGTTACGTGCCCGCACAAGCTGCTGATATGTAGCATCTATATCACGTATCCAGAACCAGGTGCGGAGACAATCACCGGCAAGCGAGGATCCGTGACTCCTTAGCCAGGCATCGCAATCGAGCAGTGCCCGGCGTGTTGCGGTGTCAAGCGCCATACTCTCAGGTGATACTGACGAGAAACGGTAATCGGTATATTGTCCCCGAACTACCACTGAGGAAAATCGGTCGCTATGCCTGACATCGCTCTTTCCCGCAAGGACAACGAGTATGCTCTCTCTGGCACGTGCCAATGGCGGCTGTCCTACGCACCGGCAGCCAATTGTATCGGAATCATTGACCGGATCGCATATATGGTAACGGACATAAGCGGGAGCCATATCGCGTCCGGCTTGCCGCTCTATCTCCTTGAGTCGGTCAATTATTTTCTCCAATCCGACAGATATATAAGGAGTGTCTTCATTTATAAGCGGGGTGACCACTGCGTGGGTCACCCTTCTGCCGGAGCCGTCATAGCGCGCTATGCTGATCCGGAAGTCCGGTTCGGTTATATCAAGTATATCCATTTACTCTCAAAGATCAGTTTTTCAGAAGAGAAGAACCGTTGTCCGAGTTATTGAGCGAACGTCGTCCGGTTTTGAAAATCTTACCGAAGTCAGCCGAGTAAGTTAGCGACAGCACTATCATGTTAGCGTTGTCACTTATATGCCGTTCAGTTACACCCGGATTTACCGGCGAGTAATTCCAGTTGGGATATTGTGTACCTTTCTTTTCGAACATGTACATCCATGACACCCCGAAATTCCAGTGCTTATCGGGAGCGAACTCCACACTGAGTCCGTCGCCATTCTCCTGTTTGCTGACAGAATGACCGTAAAGATATTTTCCGGGGAATTTACGCCAGTACGACACAGTCCAGGGTCCCTCGTTCCACCAAAGGTTGATATCGCCGCTGAATGTCGTGAGCGTGTGGTGCCACGAATAATCATCGCATACATAGTGTTGCAGACCTAATGAAACATTCACTCCGAATCCATGTATACCACTGATACCACCCGACAAAAAGGCGTTATACGAACGGTTGTAACGGAAATTCACCGATTGCGACAGGAACATACCGTCTCCGAGATACCGCACATCGCTTATGGAAGGATGGCGTGAATCGCTGATACCCGTATAAAGCGACATCCACAGATTATCCCGCTGGAAATTGGCACTTACCGAATAATTGAAATACTCCGACACTTTCAGGTCGGGATTACCGTTCGATATGAGATATGGCGCCACCTGCTGGGCATAGTCAGTCAGGGAGCTCAGACCCGGCAGACCCGGTGAATAATTGAAATTGGCATTCAGGCTCCATTGATCGGCGATACGCCAGTTTGCCTGTATCTTGGAAAGATTACGGATGAAAGTACGTTTGTTGAGGTCATTTTTAACCCAGTACAATTTGGCTCCCGTCGATAGCGACAGATACACTTTGGATATCTGTTGTCCCAGACGGGCGTAGACATAGTTGTTATTTTCAGTAAGTACCGGCTTATATTCCGTAGTAAGATACTTGTTGGTACTGTATGACACCGTATTCTGGTATCCCGCGGAGAGTGAAGTACGGTCACTGAACGAGTGTATATAGTTGATTTCACTGATAAGAGAGCGGCGCCGGCTGTCGGCATCGTTTATATATACCGACTCCGAACCGTCGGTATAATCGAAAATGTGACTGCTCCGGTAGCGGTCGGTTTGAAGAGTACCAACCACTTCTGCCTCCAGAGAGTTTTTGCTGTTGAAATCGCGCCGGAAAAATATATCCAGTGACGGGGTGAATGTACGTGAACTGTTTTTATCCCTGATATCGTACTCGCCCAGAACGCTGTTGAACGTTTTGCCGAGCACACGTCTGCCTGAGCTGTAAGGAGTGGTATTGAATGTCACCGAAAGCAGTGTCTTCGCATCGGGACTGTAATCGTACCGTGCCCTCAGCCTGTTGCGCAAGTAGTTGAACGGATTCCGGTCCTCGCTCTTGAGATCTATTGTCACATCATCGCCTATGTAGCTTGAAATGCTGCGGTCGTAGCATTTCTGATAGTTACGCCACGAAGGAGTATAGAGTATTGAGAATTGAGAGGGTCCCTGATGATACGAAGCCTTGGCGTTTCCGTCGACAAATACGGTCTGTAGAGCTGAACGTCCCGCCAAATAAACCTGACCGCCGTCATCGCGCTTTTTTAAAGTTATACTGACCAGTCCCGACACACCCTTGTCGGCATATCGTGCCGGAGTTATGCGGGCGTACTCGATTTTTTCGATATTCTTTGGCTGAAGAGCCTGCAGATCGGACATGGACGAGGGCACTCCATTGATAAGTATCATCGGCGAGCCGCCGTCGACACTTATCGACCGGTTTATCAGATCGACACGCAAGCCCGGCAACGGCAACTTCTGGAACAGCGAGATCGAGGTTGAGGAAGCCTTGACATTAGCCTGTGAAGGGTAAGTGATAATGCGTCCGCGCGAATCGACACGGGTCGCGGCAGTAACCGTCACCTCACCGAGCTGAACACCGTCAGTTAGATACACGACTCCAAGATTGATATTTTTGCCTCCGCCGGCTATCTGTATTTCAGTCGGAGCCATACCGGTGAGTGATATTTCCATTGACAGTTCCGAACGCTCGTCGGTCGACAGGCTGAAAACCCCTGCACCATCAGCGTGTACTGTAGCAAGTAGCTCGGTACCTTTCATGAGCCGGCAGACAGCTCCGACGGCAGCTGTGGAATCGTTCTCTATCAATACGGTTCCGCTGATAGTACGGGCAGGTAATGTCAGTCCGGCGAACAGGATGATTACTGCAACCACAATATACTTGAATGTATCGGTCATTTTCATATGTTGGAGAATGATAATGGTTTATAGAATTTTACAAAACTAAACAAAAATATATCATCCACAAAAAAAACTTCTAATTATTTAAAAACGGTAAGAAAAACCAAAAAAAGACACGAAATAATTTGGATATATCAGAAATACAGCATAAATTTGCGCCATAATGGATAGTAGCCCCGTATTATTACGGCTCACCCATATATTTACAGTTTTATATTTTTTCATTTAAAGCTATGTGTAATATTCATCTCGACAGAATCGCTGTAACACCCCCGGGCGGGAGTGCGATGAGATGGGGCGCATAGTACCCACCGACAAATTACAGAAATCTGCTGCCGACAGCCATTGGTATGTCCCGACGTACCGTTCAGGCTGCTGACAGTGCGTACATTGACATGCTGGTGCGGTTCCGGAGGCAGGCCTCCGGCTAAAAAATGAATTGTATAACTTTAAACTGTAAAATAATATGGAACATTCAACAAAAAACAATCCACTTGCTTTAGTAGAAATCGCTCTCAATGCCTATAGCTCCGACAGCGAAATGGCATCACTCTATCCGGCGGTCGAATTATTCGATCGTCGTCATGACTTTTTCATAGATCCCGATCAGACGGCACTCGCCGTACTGATGTTTTTCACTAATGAACGGAAATTACTCTCGCCCGACCAAGCCGGTATCCGACGTCCGGTTTCAGTAAGCATTATCGACGCGACCGCCAAGATAGTCTTTGCCACGCGCACTATAACCGCATATATCCCCAAAAGCGAGATAGCCGGTACATACCGTGTCGACCTGCCCTTTGCATACGGGGATATCGATCCTGACCATACTTATAAGGTGTCGGTACGCGACGAGACATCCAAAGTGATTCTCGGAGAAAGCATATTTCACGTTTTCGACGAAAACAGATGCGGGAAACATCCGGCAGACTGGTATGTATGCGAAAAGGGAGGTATCATTGACAATCAGTCGGCTGATTACCTCAAAGCGATAGAGTCCGATCACATGGTGTATCATACCGTGAGATTTGATCTGAGAACCGAATTTAAGGAAATGCCTCTCATCATGCCCGAAACAGAAGTGAGAATCTATTTCCCCGACGGAACAATCCAATCCCGATTCTGTCACCCGGTAGCCGCTGATGACGAGTCAGACCGGTATCATGGAGATATGCCGTTTCTTGTCACCTCATACAACCGTGGCATATGCTATGCCGAAATAATCTGCATGGACTTTGCGGTAGCCGGATTTGTATTCAGTACCGAGGGACTTACCGTGTATGGAGAGTGGACCGGCGATGACCTCAAATGTCTTGACGAATATTCACTGATGGCGGCTACCGAACGATTCCGGTCGGTTTTAGGCGAAGATGGCGGCGATCCGGCAGACGGCGGCGTCTGTGATGATGAAAGCGATGAGGAGGACTCCTGGAATGACGATGATGAAGATAATGAAAGAGCATATGCCTCCGACGACGAATTCGAAAAGGCTCTTCAGGCGTTCATAACCTCTGAACTGTGCGGTGACAGTGAAGAATGTGATGATGAAGCACCGGAAGAAAACGAAGACACCGAGTCAGAAGAAGAGTCGGTCGAAGAAAACACCGAAGAAGAAACCGTCGAGGCAGACGATGACTGGCTTGCCCCCCTCGAACAACTTACCGGATTAAAGGCGGTGAAGGAAAAACTGACTGTCTACGAAAAACTGGTACGGTTCAACAAACGGCGCCTTGATCACAACCTGCCGATACTGTCAATGCCGCTGCATGCCATGTTTCTCGGCTCTCCCGGCACCGGTAAGACAACCGTTGCAAAGATCATAGGATCGATGCTCGCAAAGGCGGGACTACTGTCGAGCGGTCATGTGGTGATTAAAGAGCGTGCGACTCTGCTTGGTCCGCATTACAGTGATGAGCAGACCAAAACTCTTGAAGCAATCGAAGCCGCTCAGGGAGGAATACTTCTCATTGACGAGGCATATCAGCTCTATCACCCGGAAGACCCGCGTGATCCGGGGAAATTTGTCATTGACACATTGCTCACCGCTCTTGCCGATGAATCGAAACGAGACTGGATGCTCATACTCGCCGGTTATCCGGCAGAGACCAGGCGTATGTTTGAAATGAACCCCGGTTTCAAGTCACGTATTCCCGAATCCAACATCTATCTCTTCGATGATTTCACCGAGGAAGAACTGATGATCATAGCCGAACGCTATCTCGGCAGACATCAGTTTACTCTTTCGGGGGACGCACGCGATGCATTGTTATCGCGGTTAAAAGCGGATTACCGGCAGCGTGACAGCAATTTCGGCAATGCCCGGCACGTTGTGAACATGATCCAGACCGATATATTGCCCGCCATGGCTACCCGGGTGGTGGCATCAGGTCTGACAGAGCCGGCCTCACTGTCAGAAATACAGGTTGCCGATATTCCTCTCCCGGTCAATCCGACGGAATCGCGCCGCGCACACATCGGATTTCGTGCCTGATACCCATGAAAAAGCCGTCCTTGCCCGAGTCACATCGACAGGCAAGGACGGCTTTTTTATTGTAATGGTTGTCAGCGACGTTTACGCTGTTGTTTTTCCTGTTCGCGGAGCATCTGCTGCTGACGGCGCTGAGCCTCTTCAAGACGAGCCATGAAACCTGACTTCTTGCGGGGTTTCTTGGCAGCTTCCTTCATCTGTGCGCGAACCTTATCTTCATTGACAACGCGGCGGAACACGTAGGTCTGAATGATGGTGATGAGCAGTGAAAGGAAATAGTAATAGCTAAGACCGGCGGCATAGTTGTTGAAGAATACCAGGAACATCACCGGCATCAGATACATCATCCACTTCATCATCGGCATCTGGTTGTTGGCAGGCTGCGACTGCATGGTCACTCGGGTATAGATGATGTTGGTGACCGTCATGAGCAGACAGAAGAGGCTGATGTGATTGCCGAATGTACTTGATATCAACGGTATGTTGGTAGTCCATGAAATTATGGCATCCGGAGCCGACAGATCCTTTGCCCAGAGGAACGACTCTCCGCGAAGCTCGATTGCCGAGGGGAAGAAGTTGAACATGGCTATAAGGATAGGCATCTGAAGAAGCATAGGCAGACACCCGGAGAACGGACTGGCACCCGCACGGCTGTAAAGCGCCATGGTTTCCTGCTGGCGTTTCATGGCATTTTCATTGCCGGGCCACTTTTCGTTGATCTCGTTGATTTCGGGAGAAAGCACGCGCATCTTAGCCTGCGACATGTAGCTCTTGTAAGTGAACGGGAAGAGAACTATCTTGATGAAGATGGTGAGTATAAGGATAATGATACCGTAATTGCTGATGAATTTGCCGAGGAAATCAAACACCGGTATTATGACGAGTGTGTTGATCCAGCGGAACAACGACCATCCCAACGGAATGACTTTGGTGAACTCAAGATTCTGACCTTCGATAATCTCTTTCTGGATATCCGACATAAGCGGATAGCTGTTAGGTCCGAAATACCACACGAAACGGGCGGGAACTTCGGAAGCGAGCGAGTAATCGAAAGTCGCTTCTGTCGACATTGATTTGAGTGCCACAGGATTTCCTTCAAGCACATCTGACACTACATCGGCTGTCGTGAACTGATCCTGAGCAACCAGAATAGACGAGAAGAACTGGTTCTTATAACCGATCCATGACAGACGCTCACTCAGTGTTTCCTTATCCGACTTATTTTCCGACAGGTGGTCGACTCCACCTCCCGCATACTTGTAATAAAGCGAACTGTTACGCTCCTCAAACATTCTGCCAGCCTCGTTACGAAGCATGGTGGAGTGCCATGAGAAATCCATTTCGGCTGTACTTGGTGGAAGAAGTGCCGAGATATTGCTCTGCACTACATCCATCTTCACACAGTAAGTACCGGCAAGGAGAGTATAACGCAAACCCCAGCGGGTTCCGTTACCGAGATCCAGAATCATCGTTACCGTCGAGTCGGTCTGTTCGGTAGGTATGAAATAGAATTCAGATGTCTCGAAACTCTGGTTAGCCGTAGTAAGCGTAAAATCATAGGTGTCGAGGCCGGCGGCAAACGGAGTCACTGCGAGTGAGTCGTACCGCTTGTAGTCGTTAAGCGATGCACGGGCTATGGCACCTCCTTTATTACTGATCTCTACGGTAAGGAGTTCATTGGCAAGGGTGACTGTTGTAGAATCGCCGTTGAGATAGCGGGCAAAGCCCTGATAGCGTCCGGCGTTGGCAACATCATCCATAAGCCGTATGACTGCCGATGCGGCGGCTGACGGCGTAAGACCTTCATGATTGCCGGTAAGAAGACGGTCTATATCGATTGTTGCGCCTCCGTCAGTTACCGTACCGGAAATCTGACCGGCGGCATTCACCGTAATGTCAGCGTTACGTGTTGCAAGTGTGTAGGAACGGGTAGTGGTATCTGCCACTCCGGTCTGGCGTACAGTGTTGACGATCGTTGAGATCTGCTCAAGCGTCAGGGAATCGGCGGTGATGACCTGTGCCGGTGTTTCAGTCTTTGAGTTAAGCTCGTCCTCAAGACTTTTGTCAAGGGGCTGCGGGCGGTTAAGCCACATGAACAGCAGGATCACTGCTCCCATCAGCAGCAGCGCGGTCATCGGAGAGCCGGAAGAACTGTTGTTGTTCATTGTTTGGTTCTATAATGATGTAGGTTATAATCGGTGGACGTATCGGTCATGATTCCGCTGCAACGGCGGCACGTGCCTCACTGTAAGCGATGGCTGCCTTCATGAACGACATGAACAGGGGATGCGGATTGAGTACCGTGCTCGAATACTCCGGATGATACTGGGTTCCGACGAACCAACGTTTGCCGGGGATCTCCACCACTTCCACAAGATGAGTGTGAGGATTTTCGCCGACACATTTCATTCCGGCTTCCTCAAAGGATTTACGATACTCGTTATTGAATTCGAAACGATGGCGGTGACGCTCGCTTATATCGGTAGTGCCGTAAGCTTCAGCCACAATGGAATCGGGCTGCAGCCGGCAATCATAAGCTCCAAGACGCATTGTGCCGCCGAGATTGGAGATGCTTTTCTGTTCCTCCATCAGGTCGATGACGTTATGAGGTGTCGACGGATTCATCTCCGTACTGTTCGCTTCTTTCAGGCCAAGCACATTACGTGCAAATTCAATAACCATGCACTGCATGCCGAGACAGATACCGAAAGTAGGCACATCGTTCTCGCGGCACCATTTGAGCGCTATGAACTTACCGTCGATTCCGCGCTGTCCGAATCCCGGAGCGACTATCACGCCGTCGAGATCGGCGAGCAGTTCTCCGACATTTGCTTCGGTGATCTTCTCACTGTGTATGGAGCGTAAATCAAGTTTACGGTCGTTGTATGTGGCAGCCTGGAACAGCGATTCGTCAATGGACTTGTAGGCATCCTGCAGTTCGACATATTTGCCTACAAGTCCTATGCGTATTTTCTGCGTGGAGTGGCGCACCTTTTCAACGAACTGTATCCACGGTTCGAGATGCGGCTCCCCGTTATACGGCATGCCGGTCATGCGCAGGACTATGTCATCGAGTTTCTGCTCGTGCATGAGCAGCGGAACTTCATATATCGAAGGCATGTCGATGGACTGTATCACGGCGTCAGGCGCGACATTGCAGAACTGTGCTATCTTGCGGCGCATGGCAGCCGGAATATCCTCTTCGGTACGCAGGACAAGAATATCGGGCTGAATACCCATCTGCTGCAGCTGCTTTACGGAATGTTGCGTCGGTTTTGTCTTCAGTTCCTTGGCGGCTTTCAGATACGGCACGTAAGTGAGATGGATGCACACACAGTCGCGGTGCAGTTCCCAGCGGAGCTGACGTACGCTCTCCAGATATGGAGTTGACTCAATGTCACCTACCGTACCGCCTATTTCGGTGATTACAAAGTCATATTTTCCGGTATTGCCGAGAATCTTCACATTGCGTTTTATCTCGTCGGTGATATGAGGTATGATCTGAACCGTCTTGCCGAGATAGTCGCCGCGGCGCTCCTTGTCGATAACGCTCTGATAAATACGCCCGGTAGTGATATTGTTGGCACGGGAGGTCTGTACATTTGTAAACCTCTCGTAGTGTCCGAGGTCAAGATCTGCCTCATGACCGTCGGCGGTCACGTAACATTCACCATGCTCGTAGGGATTCAGAGTTCCCGGATCAATATTGATGTACGGATCGAATTTCTGAATAGTCACCCTGTAGCCGTGTGCTTTGAGAAGGCACGCCAGAGATGCCGAAATGATGCCTTTGCCAAGTGATGACACCACACCTCCGGTCACAAATATGTACTTTGTTTCCACGTAGTCGTAATATTTGGTTAATCAGCCGACAAATTTACAAAAAAACGTTTAAACCGAATCCTGTTTCAGGGCAAAACTTCGCTTTATTCTGCAATATGGCAAACTTATGTGACAAATTTTAAAAAAAAGGACGGATATATTGTTTTTTGTATTAATTTTGCGGTCTGTTTCGGTTTTCAGGGGTGGCGACGACCACCGTTGGCACCGGACAGTTTATTTTTTACAATCAATACTCGGAATTTCTTATAGAAATGAACATCAAAGACATTACTGTCAAGTTTGCCGAGCCCTCCGATGCACGCCATGCCGAACTGATTGTGAAGCTGATTTATGAATCGGCTCTGCAACGCGGTACCGGTATCGCACGACGCACTCCCGAATATATCGCTGCAAAAATCAACGGCGGTAAGAGTGTGGTCGCGCTTCATGGCGACCGTCTCGTAGGATTCAGCTACATTGAGAGTTGGAGTCACGGCGATTTCGTGGCTACGTCCGGATTGATTGTCGACCCAGAATACCGCCATCTTGGCCTTGCCGGCGCCATCAAGGCGAAAACTTTCGAGCTGGCTCGACTTCGTTTTCCGTTCGCCAAACTCTTTTCAATCACCACTTCCCTGCCGGTGATGAAACTTAACTCCAAGATGGGCTACAAGCCTGTCACGTTCTCTGAACTCACCGACGACGACGAGTTCTGGCGAGGGTGTGAAGGATGCAGGAACTATGACATATTGCAGCGAAACAACCGCCGCATGTGCCTGTGTACCGGTATGCTGTATGATCCGCAACAGCCCCTGCCGCCGCAGCAGCGTCCCAACCCCTATGCGATGAAACTGAAAAACAGCCTCAACAAGCTGCTTCATCTCAAATAACGTGAAATCGAAAATCAAACCCACAAATGACTGATACTCCTGACAAAAAAAAGAAAGTACTGCTCGCATTCAGCGGCGGTCTCGATACATCTTTCGCTGTTAAATATCTCACTGAAGACCTTGGCTACGAAGTACACACTGCAATAGCGAATACCGGAGGATTCTCCGATGAGGAACTTGCCGTGATCGCCGACAAGGCAGCGCGTCTCGGCGCCGCTTCACACGCCACTCTCGACGTGACCCGCGACTATTACGACAAGAGCATCCGCTACATGGTTGCCGGTAATGTGTTGCGTAACGGAACATATCCTATCTCCGTAAGTTCGGAACGAATTTTCCAGGCTATCGCCATAATAGAGTATGCAAAGAAAATCGGCGCTGATGCCGTGGCGCACGGATCGACCGGCGCCGGCAACGATCAGGTGCGATTCGACCTTACTTTCCAGATACTTGCTCCTGAGATAGAGATCATCACTCCGACACGCGACATGACGCTGACACGCGAATACGAGATCGATTACCTGAAGAAACATGGTTATGAGGCAGACTTCAAGAAGATGGAATATTCTATAAACAAGGGTCTGTGGGGTACATCGATCGGGGGTAAGGAAACCCTTCACTCCGACCAAACGCTCCCGGAAGAAGCTTATCCGTCGCAGGTGACAGCTTCCGGTGAAGAAAAACTCACTATCGGATTCGACAAAGGTGAGATTTGCGCCGTCAACGGCAAGCACTATGATGACAAGATCGCCGCTATCCGCGAAGTCGAGCGTATCGGTTCGCGCTTCGGTATAGGTCGCGACATGCACATAGGCGATACTATCATCGGTATCAAGGGACGTGTCGGTTTTGAGGCTGCCGGACCTATCCTTATTATCGCCGCACATAAAATGCTGGAGAAACATACGCTCACCAAGTGGCAGCAGTATTGGAAAGATCAGGTTGGAACCTGGTATGGAATGTTCCTTCATGAAGCGCAGTACCTCGAACCGGTAATGCGCGATATCGAAGCCATGCTCGAAAAGTCGCAGCGTAATGTCACCGGTACAGTCGAAATAACACTTCGTCCTTACAGCTATACGCTTGTGGGCGTGGATTCACCGTTCGACCTCATGAAAACTGACTTCGGCGAATATGGCGAAGTTAACAAGGCGTGGACTGCCGACGATGTAAAGGGTTTCACCAAGATTCTCGGCAACCAGATGAAAATATATCACAACAATCAGGTCAAGAACGGTAAACCGGAATGATCAAGGCTGGTATAATAGGAGGCGCCGGCTACACAGCCGGTGAACTCCTGCGTCTGCTCGTCAACCATCCGGAGGTGAGCGTTGAGTTCATTCACTCTACAAGCAACGCCGGGCAGCCGGTAACATCAGTTCATGGCGGATTGCTGGGTGAAACCGACATGGTATTCTCGTCGGAACATCCGCTCGACAATATCGACGTGCTGTTCCTATGTTCGGCACACGGACACAGCCGCGCTTTCTGGGAGGAGAATCCCCGTCCCGCCGGACTTAAGGTAATTGATCTTGCCCAGGATTTCCGCGATGAGACCGCCGGTTATGTCTACGGTCTCCCTGAACTTAATCTGCCCCGGATAGCCGAAACCGATTCAGTGGCAAATCCGGGATGCTTCGCTACTGCAATCCAGCTGTCGCTGCTTCCTGCCGCGACAGCCGGACTGCTCCCCGCCAACGGCGATATATGCGTGACTGCCCTCACCGGTTCGACCGGTGCCGGTGTAAAGCCCGGGGCTACAACTCATTTCAGCTGGCGTAACGACAATATATCGGTGTATAAACCCTTCACCCACCAGCATCTTGCTGAAATAGGCAGAACCCTCGAAAAGTTACAGCCCGGACATTCGGCACGTATCAGTTTCGTTCCGATGCGTGGCGATTTCCCGCGCGGTATTTTTGCCGTGACACATTTTGACTGCGACCTCGATACGGAAGCAGCCCGCCGTCTGTACGCTGATTTCTATGCCGACGCCCCCTTCACCGTTGTGGCTCCCGGCTCAATTGATCTCAAACAGGCAGTGAATACCAACAAGGCGATACTGTCCGTGGAGTGTCACGCGGGAAAAATCATGGTGTGCTGTGCTATCGACAATCTGCTTAAAGGCGCTTCAGGTCAGGCGGTCCAGAATATGAACATCATGTTCGGTCTTGACCAACGTTGCGGACTCCGCCTTAAACCATCGGCTTTCTAACCATATATTATGCCTAATCTGCAATGAAACTATTCGATGTTTATTCACTTTACGATATAGAGCCTGTCAGTGGCAAAGGCTCACATGTGTTTACTGCCGACGGAACTGATTATCTCGACCTATACGGCGGACATGCCGTCATTTCTATCGGGCATGCGCATCCGGTGTATGTAAAAGCAATTTCCGATCAGGTAGCCCGACTCGGATTCTATTCCAACTCGGTTCAGAATTCGCTTCAGGAACGTCTTGCCGAAATGCTCGGACGCATATCGGGATACGACGATTATGCCCTGTTCCTGTGCAATTCAGGCGCCGAAGCTAATGAGAATGCCATCAAGCTTGCCTCGTTCACTACCGGACGCGACCGAGTGCTGGCATTCGGGAAAGCATTTCACGGCCGTACATCCGGTGCGGTGGCAGTAACGGATAACCCCGCGATACGGGCACCTTTCAACGATGCGTCGCATGTCACCTTTGTTCCGCTCAACGACCGCGAAGCCACTGCAAAAGCCTTGGACACACGCGAATATGCCGCCGTAATAATCGAAGGCATCCAGGGTGTCTCCGGCATACACCTCCCCGATGACGATTTCCTGCGCTGGCTGCGCGAGGAATGTGACCGGACCGGTACGCTGCTCATCCTCGACGAGATACAGTCGGGTTACGGTCGTACAGGACGTTTCTTCGCCCATCAGCATGCCGGAATCCGTGCTGACATCGTGACCTGTGCCAAAGGAATGGCTAACGGTTTCCCGATAGGCGCCGTTCTGTCGGCTCCCTCCATAGCGCCGCGTAAAGGAATGCTCGGCACTACATTCGGTGGAAACCATCTGGCATGTGCAGCCGCCATCGCCGTTCTTGAGGTAATGGAAAGCGAACACCTGATTGAAAACGCCGAAAAAATCGGAAACCGGCTTATAGAGAGTCTGCGTGACATACCCGGTGTGAAGGATGTTCGCGGCAGAGGATTAATGATAGGATTTGAAGCCGAGGGTTGGACAGGTCCTGAGCTGCGCCGCAAGCTACTCTTCGAACATCACATATTCACAGGTGGCGCCGGTCCGGACACCGTGCGGCTCCTCCCGGCACTTTCTCTTTCCGCCCGTGAGGCTGATATGTTTGTCACTGAATTTAAAAAAGCTATCTCGCAATGAAAAAATTCACCTGCGTCAACGATATAGGTCCTCTGGACCGCGCACTCGCCAGTGCATTCGAAATCAAACGCGACCGGTTCGCCTTCACTGAACTCGGACGCAACCGCACGTTGCTGATGATATTCTTCAACTCTTCATTGCGCACACGTCTGTCAACACAGAAAGCGGCGATGAACTTAGGTATGAACGTCATAGTACTGGATGTAAATCAGGGTGCATGGAAACTTGAGACTGAGCGCGGAGTTATAATGGACGGTGACAAAGCCGAGCATCTTCTGGAAGCGATTCCGGTCATGGGTTCATATTGTGACATCATAGGTGTACGCTCCTTCGCCGGTCTTACCGACCGTGACGCCGACTATGAGGAAAGGGTTATCGAGCAGTTCATCCGTTATTCCGGACGACCGGTTTTCAGTATGGAAGCGGCTACCCGTCACCCGCTGCAAAGTTTTGCCGACCTCATCACCATTGAGGAATTCAAGACCAAGGAACGACCTAAAATCGTAATGTCATGGGCACCGCATCCCAAGGCTCTCCCTCAGGCTGTGCCTAACTCGTTTGCCGAGTGGATTACTGCGGCAGGATACGATCTGGTGATCACACATCCTGAAGGATATGAACTTGATGAACGGTTCACCCGCGGCGCGGTAATAGAATATGACCAACGTAAGGCTTTTGAAGGCGCTGACTTCGTATACGCCAAAAACTGGTCAGCTTATGCGGGTGATAACTACGGCAAGATATTGTCGACCGACCGCAGCTGGACTGTCGACTCCGAAAAAATGGCACTAACCGACAATGCACGGTTCATGCACTGCCTGCCCGTACGCCGCGGTATGATAGTGACTGACGATGTAATAGAATCGGAACGGAGCATAGTGATTCCCGAAGCTGCCAACCGTGAGATCTCCGCGCAGACCGTCCTAAAAATGATGCTTGAAAGTCTGTAAGCCATGTCGCCCGATACAATCAATGTAGTAAAAATCGGTGGGAATGTCATAGATTCACCGGAAGCGCTCGATGCGTTTCTACATCAGTTTGCCGACATAAAGGGTCCGAAGATTCTGATTCACGGAGGCGGAAAGGAAGCCACACGACTCAGTGCTGCAATGGGAGTGGAGACAGTGATGATTGACGGTCGCCGCGTGACAGATCGCGAGACTCTCGACATCGTGACGATGGTGTATGCCGGTCTCATCAATAAACGTATTGTCGCCGCTCTACAGGCAATCGGATGCGATGCCGTCGGACTGACCGGAGCCGACGGCAATGTAATCCCTGCGGTCCGCCGTCCGGCAAATCCTGTCGATTACGGATTTGTTGGTGACATTAATCCTGCCGCGATCTCCGACCGGTTCATAGCCGCACTGCTTGAACAGGGGTGCACACCGGTATTCTGCGCCATATGTCATGACGGTAACGGCTCGTTGCTCAACTGCAATGCCGACTCTGTAGCGTCGGCAGTAGCCGTAGCTGCCTCACGTATTGCGGATGTGCGTCTCACCTATTGCTTTGAAAAGCCGGGCGTAATGACTGATATCGACGATGACACTTCTGTTATTCCTCTGATTACCGCCGACATGTTCGCTCCTCTGCGCGAACAGGGCATAATATCTGCCGGAATGATTCCAAAAATTCATAACGCCCTTGAATCGGCTCGGCAAGGTGTAGGCGAGGTGCGTATATGCAGTGCCGCAAACTTGTCTGGTTCAACCGGCACTATCATCCGCTTAGGTAAATGAGTCCTGAACTTGCCGACAGCATACGCCTGCTTGAACGGCTGATCGCCACTGAGTCGTTTTCGCGCCAGGAAGAAAACAGTGCCGATGTAATCGAAAAGTGGCTTCACGATCATGGAGTCGCCGGAGTAGAACGTCAATACAACAATGTCTGGGCAGTGGCTCCCGGGTACGATCCGTCACGACCCACGCTCATGCTTAACTCACATCATGACACTGTGCGTCCTGCCGCATCGTATACCCGCGATCCGTTCTCGCCTGAAATCATTGACGGACGCTTGTACGGACTCGGCTCAAATGATGCGGGCGCATCGGTAGTGAGTCTTATCAATACATTTATCCGGCTTTCGGCACATGGTGCACTCCCGGTCAATCTTGTTCTCGCAATCACTGCCGCCGAGGAGGTAATGGGAGAACATGGCATGCGGGCATTTCTACCCATGCTCGCCGAAAGGAATCTCACCCCCGACATGGTTATCGTCGGCGAACCCACCGGAATGCAACCGGCGGTCGCCGAACGCGGACTTGTAGTCCTTGACGGAGTCACTGTCGGCAAATCGGGACATGCGGCACGTCAGGAAGGCGTGAACGCCCTCTACCTGGCAATCGACGATATAAACCGTCTGAGGAATTTCGCAGCCCCCCTGACAAGCGAACTGCTCGGTCCGTTGCGCATCAACGTGACGCAGATCTCCGCCGGCACGCAGCACAACGTTATTCCCGACCGGTGTACATATGTGGTGGATGTGCGCACCACGGATGCCTATTCCAACGAAGCTACCGTGGAACTCCTGCGCGGATGCGTGACTCACAGCACCCTCACTCCACGTTCCACCCGGGTACAGCCGTCGGTTATCGGGGATGATCATCCGCTTGTACGTGCAGCGTGCATGCACGGACGAGTGCCGTTCGTATCCATGACCACCTCCGACATGGCGCTCATGCACGGCATTCCGTCACTGAAGATAGGTCCCGGCGATTCGGCGCGCTCTCACACTGCCGACGAATACGTAATGCTGTCCGAAATAGAGGATGCGTTGAATTTTTATCCACAGTTAATTACCTCACTCAACAATTTCATAAAATAACAATGTCAAAACAGCTTTGGAACAAGGGTTTTCAGCCCGATCAGCTTATCGAACGGTTTACCGTCGGTAACGACCGTGAACTCGACCTCCGGCTCGCCCGGTATGATGTGCAGGGATCGATGGCACACATACGTATGCTCAACTCGATTGGTCTGCTGACTGACGATGAACTGAAAACTCTTCTTTCCGCTCTGGAAGAAATATCCGCCATGATCGACCGTGGAGAATTTACAATTGCCGACGGAGTGGAGGATGTACATTCCCAGGTGGAATTCCTGCTTACCGAACGTCTCGGCGACATAGGGAAGAAAATCCATTCCGGACGGTCGCGTAACGATCAGGTGCTCGTGGATCTGAAGCTGTTTTTCCGTGACGAACTGCGCCGTATCGCGGCGGCAGTCGACCGTCTTTTCGCCTGTCTTCAGGAATTGTCCGAACGGCATCGCGATGATCTGATGCCCGGTTACACACATCTGCAGATAGCTATGCCATCCTCGTTCGGATTATGGTTCGGCGCCTATGCCGAATCACTTACCGACGACATGCAGTTTGTGAAAGCCGCATATGCCATAGCCAATCAGAATCCGCTTGGCTCTGCTGCCGGTTACGGTTCATCGTTCCCTCTCGACCGTGAGATGACTACCCGGCTTCTTGAGTTCGACCGACCTCACTACAATGTGGTGGCAGCCCAGATGAGCCGCGGCAAAACAGAACGTGCGGTAGCCTCGGCGGTTTCGGCGGTAGCCTCGACGTTAGGGCATCTGGCAATGGACGTATGCATGTGGATGTGCGGTAATTTCGGCTTTATATCATTCCCCGACGAACTGACTACCGGCTCAAGCATAATGCCTCATAAAAAGAATCCGGATGTATTCGAAATCATGCGCGGCAAATGCAATATGCTACAGTCGCTTCCCAACGAACTCGCATTGCTTACCGCCAACCTGCCCCTTGGCTACAACCGTGACCTTCAGCTGATGAAGGACATCATGTTCCCGGCGACAGAGACACTGGTCGACTGTCTGGATATGGCTGTTTTCATGCTCCAACACATACGTGTGCGTAAAAATATTCTGGATGATCCGCGCTACAACTATATATTCACAGTGGAGACAGTGAACCGTCTGGTGCTCGAAGGCGTCCCGTTCCGCGATGCCTACCGACAGGTGGGAATGAGCGTACAGGAGGGTACGTATACCCCCGACCGGAACGTGTCGCATACTCATCTGGGAAGCATCGGCAATCTCGCCACAGCGCAGATAGCCGACAAGATGGCGGAATTACAATCCGTATTCCGTTCCTGAATCTTTCCGCCCTCTCAGGATAAAAATTGAAATGAGTTCGCTGTTTGGTTTGGAATTGACGCTGCATATTCCTAACTTTGCAGTCGGAAACCGGCACCTGCCGGAATAGAACAAAAACATATCCTGAAAACAATGGACAAACATCTTATGGACGCAGCTGCCGACAATATACGTGTTCTGGCTGTTGCGATGGTCGAAAAAGCAAAATCGGGACACCCCGGTGGATCGATGGGAGGTGCTGACTTCGTAAACGTGCTCTATTCCAATTTCCTGATCACCGATCCTGATGACCCGACATGGATTGCCCGTGACCGCTTTTTCCTTGATCCCGGTCACATGTCGCCGATGCTGTACAGCGTGCTTGCTCTCTGCGGCTATTATACCATAGAAGAACTTCAGCAGTTCCGCCAGTGGGGCAGTGTGACCCCCGGACATCCCGAACTTTGCCCCTCACGCGGAGTGGAAAATACTTCCGGACCTCTCGGTCAGGGACATACCATGGCTGTAGGATGTGCCATTGCCGAACGGTTTATGGTTGCGCGCTTCGGCGAGCTTTTCGCTCACAAGACATATGCCTTCATTTCCGACGGAGGTATTCAGGAAGAAATTTCCCAGGGTGCCGGTCGTCTCGCAGGATTCCTCGGTCTTCATAACCTGATCATGTTCTATGATGCCAATGAGGTGCAGCTCTCTACTATGGTGGATGAAGTCGACACTGAAGATGTTGCCAACAAATACCGCGCATGGAACTGGAACGTGATCGAGGTAGACGGTTCCGATCCCGTCGCTATGGCTGAGGCTCTCACCGCCGCAAATGCCGAGACTGAACGTCCGACCATCATCATCGGTCACACCATCATGGGTCGTGGTGCCGTAAAAGCCGACGGATCTAATTTCGAAGGACAATGTTCGACTCACGGACAGCCGTTGAGCAAATCCGGCGCGTGTCTGGAATCAACAATACGCAACCTCGGCGGAGACCCTGAAAATCCATGGATTATCCGCGATGAGGTACGCAAGCTTTATGAAGACCGTCGCGCCGAACTCCGTAAGATTGTGGCGAAACGCCATGAACAGGAAGCTCAGTGGGCTGAGGCAAATCCCGAAGCTGCCGCACGTCTGCGCGATTACATCGACCTCAAGCTTCCCCATATCGACTGGAAAGCCATAACACATAAACCCAATGTAGCCACCCGCACCGCATCTGCCGACGTACTTTCGATACTTGGCGAAAAGGTAGGGAACATGATTGTTTCGTCTGCCGATCTGGCGAACAGCGACAAGACCGAGGCATTCCTCAAGAAGACAGGTGCCCTCACTCACGGTGATTTCTCGGGAGCGTTCCTTCACGCAGGTGTAGCCGAGCTAACAATGGCATCGGTGATGAACGGTATAGTGCTTCACGGCGGTATGATCGCTGCCTGCGGTACATTCTTCGTATTCTCCGATTACATGAAACCCGCCATACGTATGTCGGCGCTGATGCAGCTTCCGGTCAAATACGTATGGTCGCACGATGCATTCCGAGTGGGAGAAGATGGTCCGACCCACGAACCTATCGAACAGGAAGCACAGATACGTCTGCTCGAACAGATCCATAACCTCAACGGACGCCGCTCGATGTTGGTGCTCCGTCCGGCAGACGCTGCCGAAGCTACCATAGCATGGCGCATGGCAATGGAAAATACCGCTACTCCAACCGGTCTGATATTCACCCGTCAGGATGTGCAGGATCTTCCGTCAGCGTCCGGCGACCGCTTCCGCGATGCCGAGCAGATGGTACGAGGCGCATACGTGGTGATGGACTCGCCGAAACCGGCAGTCACCCTTGTGGCAAACGGCTCGGAAGTAAGTCTGTTGTGCGAAGTAGCGGTTCTTCTCGATGCCGAAGGTATCGGAGCACGCGTCGTTTCCATGCCTTCGCTCGGTCTGTTTGAAGACCAGGATATCGAATACCGCCAGAGCGTTATTCCAGCCGGTGTTCCGATGTTCGGTCTCACGGCAGGTCTCCCCTCCACTCTCCGTTGCGTTCTTGGCGCAGACGCCGAGGTATTCGGACTCGACCGGTTCGGAGCCTCCGCTCCTTATAAAGTTCTTGACGAGAAATTCGGCTTTACTCCGAAAGCGGTTCTTGAACGTGTCAAGGCGTTTATCCTCTGAATAAGCATCCAACCCTCATAACCAGCGACGGACCGGTTCTCTGCCTGAATATCATATAGGCGGAAGCCGGTCCTAATTCAATAAAAACATTATGCGTACCGAAAATGAACTTAAAGGCGTGAGCCTGCTCGGCAATCAGGGAGTGGCGTATCCCACGCAATACGCCCCTGAGATACTGGAAACTTTCGACAACAAGCATCCGGAGAACGAATATCTGGTCACATTCAACTGCCCGGAATTCACTTCACTCTGTCCTAAAACCGGACAGCCCGATTTTGCCCGCATAGTCATCAATTATATTCCACGCATACGCATGGTGGAGAGCAAGAGTCTGAAGCTGTACCTGTTCAGTTTCCGTAATCACGGCGACTTTCATGAGGATTGTGTCAATATAATAATGAAAGATCTTATCCGGCTGATGGATCCGCGATATATCGAGGTAAAAGGGATTTTCACGCCTCGTGGCGGTATATCCATTTACCCCTTTGCCAACTACGGTGACGATCAGCACAAAGAACTTGCCGAACGCCGGCTCACTCAGGCCATGGAGGAGGCGTTGCGATGACCAAGGATGCTCTTCTCGTACTTTCCGGGGGCATGGATTCCACAACCATGCTGTACGAATATGCCGGATCCATAGCTCTTGCCGTAAATTTCAATTACGGCGCCAACCATAACAAACGCGAGGCTGAATGTGCCGCTTATAATTGTAAGCGGCTCGGAATAGAACTGGTCACTATCGACCTTGCGTTCATGGATCAGCATTTCGAAAGCTCGTTGCTGAGCGGAGGCGATGCCATACCGTCAGGGCACTATGCCGATGACAACATGCGCTCCACCGTGGTGCCGTTCCGCAACGGCATCATGCTCAGTGTAGCTGCCGGACTTGCCGAAAGCCGCGGATTACGTGCGGTGATGATAGCTAATCATGGAGGCGACCACACCATTTATCCCGACTGCCGTCCCGGATTCATAAACGCGATGGGGTGCGCTATATCAGAAGGCACTTATGAACATATCGAGTTGCGTGCGCCTTACACCGGACTTACGAAAAACGATATAGCGCGCCGCGGCGCGGAACTCGGGGTCGATTACACCCATACCTATTCCTGCTACCGTGGCGGCGAACATCACTGCGGAACTTGCGGAACTTGCGTCGAGCGGCGTGAAGCGCTCGATGCCGCAGGACTTACCGACATCGAATAACTACCTCCGGCGCTTCGAAGAGAAAAAATCACGCATCAGTGCGGATGCTTCATCAGCACGGACTCCGGCGGTAACTTCCGTCGAGGGATGCAAGGGAGAGCGTTCACCGGAAAACTGCATGTACCCACGCTTCGGATCGGATGCCCCGTAGACTACCCGTCCTATCTGGCTCCAGCCTAACGCACCCGCGCACATTATACACGGTTCGACAGTAACATATATGGTGGCGCGTGACAGATATTTGCCGCCTAAAGTCTGCGCGGCAGATGTCAGGGCTATCATTTCGGCATGAGCAGTGACATCGCACAGACTCTCGGTCATATTGTGCCCGCGCCCTATCACTCTGCCGTCACACACTATCACCGCCCCGACCGGCACTTCATCGGCATCGGCGGCACAACGCGCCTCATCAAGAGCCATACCCATCCAACGGGCATCTTCCTCCGGTGTCGCTTTCATTTCTTTACTGTAATATCAAATTTCAGACCTTCGTTTGCCGTCACTGTACCCTGGAATACTTCCTGCGCTTCGGCAAGTGCCACACGCATATCGGTTGTTTTGGAATAATGCCCCAGCATCAGCTTCCCCACCTTTGCCCGGGCTGCGATTTCCGCCGCCTGCCGTGCGGTGGAATGACCGCGCGGAACGGCATACCCGGCACGGTCATCGGTATATGTAGCCTCATGATAGAGCAGATCCACTCCGTTGACAGCATCTTTTATCAGATCGTAATCGGCTACAGTATCGGAACAATATGCGTAACTGAGCGAGGGTGTCGGTGGCGTGGTAAGACGTTCATTCGCTATGATCCTGCCATCTTCAGTGATAAAATCAGCTCCCTCGGCAATTGCCTTACGCTGACTTACCGGCACTTTGAAGAAATCGAGCATATCACCACGCAGATGTCGCGGTTTGGGACGTTCGCGGAACAGATATCCCACACACGGCACCCTGTGACGCAGAGGAAATGATTCAACCGTCATTCCGCGGGTTTCGAGCACGGTCTGACGCACTTTCGGATCTACGATATTGAACTGTATGTCGAAATCGGTCTTGCCGCAGAAAAAATCAAGCATCTCACGGAATATCTTCTCCCCCTCGGCGAAAGTATGGATCGTTACCGTTCCTCCCTTATCATGCAACGCCATAGTGGAAAGCAGCGGTACCAGACCAAGACAATGATCGCCATGAAGATGACTCAGAAAAATATGCCGTATGCGATGCATAGACAATCCCTGCCGCATCATCTCACGCTGAGCCCCTTCGCCACAATCAATCATATATAGAGTACCGCGGTAGTCAAGTATCTGTGCCGACGGGTTATGATACAGTGTCGGTGATGCCGACCCGCATCCAAGTATATGGAGAGTCATTTTATCCATACCGCAAATTTACACATTATTTTCACATGGTGAAGCGGGCGGAGAGGGTGATAGTGCGTCCTCGCAGGACATAGGAGTAGGTGTAGGTGTCCACTCCGCTGAAAACGGTGTAGGTATAGTCGCGGCTGTCAAGAAGGTTGTCAAGCGACAATGTCAGCATCATATGACTCCGTTTCAACCGGATAGCGGCATCAAACAGAGTCATATGCTTATATGATGAATCGGGAAGTCGGCGCAATGTGTAGTCGGCTGACGTAATGACTTGAAGACCGGGAGTGAGATAAAGTATGACTGAACCTTTGCTGTCGGTTGATGACATGCGCGAAGAGGTTCCCAGATATGAACTGCGGGATGCACTGTAAGTTGCCGACAAGTTTGCCTCCAGCAACCGTAACGGACGTAGATTAAGCACCGGATTGACTGACCATGTGAAGGTATGGTATCCTACCGGTATCTGCTGTTGTATCATTCGTGACGTCGACCGCGCAACAGTTCCTCCAAGAGAAAGTTTTGAAGAGCATATGGTTTTGGTTAGCCGGAAATTCCCGCTGACTGTATTGGAGTTAAGTGGCGAAAGTATGGTGGACACTATATTATAGTCGGGTGTGACAGTCTGGTCAGTCATCAGATTCGACGACATGGAACTATATGACACCGCGGTATTGAAAAACAGATAGTCAAAAGGCATCTTGAAGTCATATCTGAGGTGAAGCGAACGGCTGGTGGAACGTGCTATCAGACCGGAACGTACCCTGACCGAACGCCATGAGGTCTGCACCGGTGAGTCAAGTAAGTCCAGTGCATCACCGGCGGCTGTGGAAATGAAACCTTGGAATGTCAGGGCTGATTTGGCATTTAGGTTGATTATTACCGAGAATGACGGATCTAAATATGGACGCAGAGATCTGAACGAATTCGAAGTCACTGCATTGTGTCCTGAAATCAATGTTAACGATATCGGGACAGAGAACCGCAGACAGTAGCGCGCATCGCCTGAATTATATTCAACGCCCGGAGAGAGTGATGCTATGAAAGTATTATAGTATGCCCGGTTTGAATCGTAACTGAAATATTCCGGAATAACAGGTGAACTGAGTATAGTGCGGATATCCGAATATGTGTACCGTATTTCGATTGGAATAAAAATTTCGGTCCGCCGGCGAATGAATGATGTATAAGCTCTCTGACGCATACTGAAGGTGCGGCTATCGGCTCTCTGGTTAAAATCAGCGGACTCATCACCACAGGCACTTAATCGGGCTACAGGAGTGAGAGTGAAGCTTACAGCCGATGACAGGTGCCATTCACGAGACAGGCTCCGGACAGTGTTCTCAAATGAATTACTGAAACTGAACGTACGAGCCTTCCGGCTCTGATCCAGGTACAATGACGGTGTGACAGTCACAATGTCATGCTCCGATATTTCGGCACTTGCACTTAAAATGTTGCGCCGGTAGGCAGTTGGGGAATTAAGCGAATAATCCACGGTTAATGCAGGTTTGTGGATGCTTGCATGCGGCGTCATCCGTTGCATGACGATGACCGGTTCCTCTCCCGTAAAATAGGAGGCGGCAGACGAATAGTCATAATGCGACTTCATGAAGGAA
The DNA here is from genome assembly GCA_964555405.1 of uncultured Bacteroides sp. Taxonomy (GTDB): domain Bacteria; phylum Bacteroidota; class Bacteroidia; order Bacteroidales; family Muribaculaceae; genus Paramuribaculum. Next base: position 118 of record CAZKSF010000018.1, on the reverse strand, counting down.
TATGTGACATTCGCGGTTAAAGTACGATTTTCGCCAAGTTTCCTGATAGTGTTGAGTGATGTATTGAGATCATGCGGATGATTATAGCGTCGGGACGGTAATGACGGAGTGTCACCGC
>CAZKSF010000017.1:0-47955 GCA_964555405.1 uncultured Bacteroides sp. | reverse complement strand
AATCAGCCACCGTAAAATGTACGGACATGCCTTCGGCATGTTGAATCAGCCACCGATGGGAAACCTGACATCGCAAAGCGATGTCTCTACAATTGATTGACAATCAGATATATAATGGTGGAGTTGTGCAGTCTTTTCCCGGACTAATAATATATTACAAGTGCGATATTATGTTTCTGTTTTAGTCAAACAATTTTATTTTCAGAACACCGTTTTTAGATGTAAAGAGTTTTTAACCAATCGGTGTGTCGTATGAAATCAAAAAATGCCGGCTATAAGGCTTTGACAGATATATTGTCAGTATTTTTTTTATTGACAGCGATTATCACGGGAATACAGTTACATCAGGAAGTGTGGCACCTACACGTCTATGATAACACTTTTTTATGGTCCCTACATGAAATAGTCGGACTGGCATTATTTGCAGGAATAATATTACATTGCATTCAACATTCCTTCTGGTTTAAAAAATACTCGAAAATTCAGCCAAATAGAAAGATAGTCACCACTCTATTACTTTTGCTTGGTGTCATAGTTTTAATATCCGGGGTGATTTTGATGTGTGGCAGCCATTCCGAAGTATTGTCTCATATTCATTTTGCCGGAGCTATTCTTTTTACAGTCGTAGCTATAGGACACGTAGCCAAACGCTTCAGTATTTTTAAGTCAATTATTAAACAGAATTCTTTACATGATAAAGAAATTTGAAATATTGTTAGTTCTTGCAACGCTCCTGTTCTCTATTAAGAGTAAGGCACAGACACAATCGGATGTAAACGTAAGTGAGGGCGGTTATGGGTTGATCAAGACCAACATCACTGTCAATGTCGACCATACTTTCGGAGCAATAAGCGATGGATTTGGAGCAAGAATATCGTATGAAGCTTATAAGAATAAGTGGCTTACTGTGTCAGCCAATGCAAAATACAATTCCGTCAATGTTGATTTTAAAGCAAGTGATTTGAGTGACGGTTATTCTCCGGAAGAGATCGGACTTAATGATATACACGTAATGTCTCAATTAGGTACCACCGTTACGGCACGTTCAAAACTATTTGGGAAACCGTTGACGGGTATCATGATGTTGAATACAGAGTGGGGTGTAGGAGGCTTCGAGCGAATTTCAGGCACAGCACTATGTGTGTTTATGCTGAAAGCCAATCGGAGTACCCAATTTGGAATCGGTCCGTTGGTAATGATTAATACAACATCCAAACTCCCCGCATTCCTTATCTTCATGTATAGACACAGGTTCAATGACAAATTAGCATTGAATCTCTACGGCGGCATGTTCGGATTAGATTATAATCCCAATAAAAACAATTTATTATGTGCGGGAGCCGATATTGATGTCAAAGGTTTTTACTTCAAGCCCAATCATGAACAGTTGCCGAAAGTGTGTCGGTTCACCTATACATCGTTTCGTCCTATGATTAAATATCGTGTCTGTCTCAGACCGAATTTCTATTTAGATGCACAAGGAGGAGTGGCTATTAAAATGTCATGCCGCGTGAATGGAAAAAATGGAACAAAAGAATATATTGACTGTAACCAGAAAGCCGCTCCCTTTATACAAGCCGGTATTTCGTATTCATTGTAAAAAAGATCTGGAAAGGTTTCTATCTGAGTTGCGTCTTGTAAATAAATGATAATACCGACATATCGTCATGTATCGATATTTTTGATAACTTTGTAGTCGGATATGTTTTTCTGCATTCTGAATGAATGACTTTGATGACATAAAGAAATTATTATGCAATGAACTTGGTTTTTTGCCTGACAGCATTGATCTCATGTTGTCAAGGGGAGTTCTGCGTAATTACACAAAGGGCAATGTTGTGATAGAATGCGGTAAACGTACAGACAGTTTATTTATCGTATGCAGCGGCATAATGCGATTTGTCGACATGAACGGTGACAGGGAGCGAACTTTCGCATTTGCATTACCTGGAACAATGTTTTTCTCTAAACATTCATTTGTCATGCAGCTTCCCTCATATTACCAGGTAGAGGCGTGTTGCGATGCAGAATTACTTGTGATAAGCAGGGATGATTTCTGGAGTGTGGCAGAACAATCGCACGAGCTTGCCCTATGGTTGTTGCGCTACGCCCACGGCGAATTATTCTATCAGGAATATAAAAATGCGGCGATCCATAACGGAACTGCTGCCGAGCGATACCGGAAAATGATGAACGACCGTCCATCTATTATTGAAAACGTGTCGCAAAAAATAATAGCCTCCTATCTTGGGGTTACTCCTGAATACCTGTCAAAGCTAAAACATGAGTTCCTTCTGAGAAGATAGGGCTACATGCTTGTATTTATTAAACTATATTAATGCATTTTTTAGTTTCACACTGTAAATTTGCAATTTAAATCTACTCTATAATTATAAACCTATCTTGTTTATGACAGATTTTACTTGTTCACTAAGGTCACTTGTCTGCGGACTTGTCCTCGCAGGCAGTATCTCTGCTTTTGCTGATGAAGGCAGCCTCGGTTTCAGCGTCAGTAATATTACGGTTCAGGATGCTACCGTTACTACGATTCCATCTTCTGACGATCTGACCTACTACTGGAACTTCATGGATAAAGAGACTTTTGAAGCTAAGGGAGGTGCTGAAAAAGTTATTGAAAACCGTATTGCCATATGGGAAAGAAACGCATCCTATTATGACAATACCACATGGCAGGAGATGATGGGTTATGAACTCGTTCAGGGATCGATGACTGAATCTCTTGGAGAGTATTTCTACGAGACTCTGATGTATGGAACCGATTATGTGGTCTATGGATTCGGAATGGATCGTGACGGTAATGTTACGGCTCCGGTTTCGACCGTCGAATTCACTACTAAGGAACCGTCTTATTCCGACAATACTTTTGAAGTCTCGGTAACTTCTATTGTGAAGGGCAGTTTCTATTATACTGCCACAGCGCATATCGAACCATCGAACTCCGACCGTTATATGGTTCGGTTCTTTACAAAAGAGTTTGTCGACAAGTTTGATATCACTCCCGGATCAACCGGTGAAAAACGTTTCATCGCTGAAGAAATGCTATATTATCTGGAAGATGACGAGATGGCAAACGGTCCTCATGATTTCTCTTATACACGTTGTCGTGAAAGTTTTGATTATTATGTAGTGGTTATGGGTATAAATGAGGACGAAACACCATCCACATCACTTACTATGGTTGAATTTACCGCTGTTGAAACCAAAGCACCTGTTCAAGGATCAATTGAACTTGAAGTAAGTGATATCACGCCAATGAATGCACACATCCGAATAACTCCGTCAGATGATGACATCCGTTATTACTTCAACATAACTACACCTGATATTATTGAAATGAAAGGAGGTGTGGACAAAATTCCCGAGAAACTAATCATTGACTGGTGGAAGTTCCTTGCCGAAATTTATGGAGGAAGCATGAAATGGCAGGATTTCATACCTATGCAGACTACACAGGGCTCTATTGATGATACGGTTGCAAACCTTGTCGAGCAGGGTGAACTCGAGGATCTTTATTGGAATACTGACTGGGTTCTGTATGCTGTCGGTTTCGACTTGGATGGAAATATAATAACAGAACCTGCTGTACTTGAATTCCATACACCTGATTGCGGTACAAGCGACATGACTTTTGAATATGAATTCGTAAGTGCTGAACCTGATCCTGATTATTCAACTTCGACACGAAAATATTACATGGTTACAGTTGATATCTATCCGTCTGATGATGATGAGACATTCCGTGTAAATTACATGCAGACAAAGTATTACGATCAGTATCTTGAGGATCCCGAACCAGACATGTTCGATTTCATTACCCGTCAGTTCCTGCCTTCTTCGGTTGAATTTAACGGTCCGGTACGTCTTCAGATGCCGGCTGTTCCTGCAACCTCTATTTTTGGTGAACAACTTGAGTGGGGTGTTTTCTGTGTTGGATGGAACGAAGGTCCGACCACTGATGTTTCTGTGTACCGATTTACTATCGGACAAACTGGTGCTGACCTCAATACTGAAAATATCGTTTCGGTTAAAACTAATGCCGGAACCCTTACTATTGAAGGTATGTATGATCGTGCGACAATTTACTCACTTGACGGTCGTGTTGCCGGTGGATTGATACCCGGTCATAGCATAACTCTTGCCGAGGGGGTATATATTGTAAATTACTCGACTCTTGACGGAGTACAGCACACCGAAAAGGTTATAGTGAAATAAGAGTAAGTCAGAGGTCAGAGTTATTAGTTACGAAGCTATAATTATATCGTCACACATAACTCTGACATATGACATCAACATTGTCACACATAACTCTGACGTCTTACCTAAAATATGACGTAAGTCCGTTTTAACGGAGCAAAAAAATGACGGTATCGTTCCATGGCTGGTTCGGTACCGTCAATTTTTATCGTCGAGACAATTATAGATAAAATATAAGGAATTTTAATCCTTCAGACAAGCAAGAGGGACAACGTGAACTCCATCCGGGCGAGTATATGCCATTGGTCCTGCTGTTATCACCATTAGCAAATCCGGCTCACGGAGACGTATCTGCTTTTCTCTCTCATTATATTCATTTACAAGTTTCTTTATTTCCAAGAGATGTTGTGCGCCTTTTTCTATCTCATCACTGCCGAGTTTGAACTCTAAGAGAGCATATCTTCCGTCAGAGAGATGCAACACTCCGTCTGCCTCTAGATCGTATCTGTCGTGATAATACGATATTTTACCACCGAGTGATTGTGAATATGCTCTCAAGTCTCGTATACACATACATTCAAAAATAAATCCGAATGTTTTCAAATCTATCTCCAATTGTTCTGGAGAAAGTCCAAGAATAGCGATTGGTATAGACGGATCAACAAAACCTCTCTTCTTACCGCGACGTATTGAAGTAGCGGACCTTACCGCAGGAGACCACGCGTCAATATCTTGAATTACGAAAAGACGACTCAGAGCTTTCACATAATCATCAAATGTGTTTTGTGTACAAGTCTCCATAATAGCAGCAACATCTTTTATCATTGATGACTTTTTTGCTAATGTAGATACGTTGCGGGCATATGACCGTAGTATTGCTTCGGCTAGTGCGGGGTCTCGCTTTACACCGTCAACCCTCGATATGTCTTCTGCCAATACCCCTTCAAGATAAACCTGTGCTACGCTTAGTTGAGCCATTCGATCATTAGTTATAAGCGATGCGGGCCAACCTCCCCTGCAAGCAGAATATATTATGTCATTGACCGTCATTGAGGAAAACTCACCACCCAATTGACATTCTTTGTCATCAAACAACTGTTTAAGAGAAACCTCTCCAGTTGACTCTCTGGACTCATAAAGACTCATTGGCTGCATCGTTATTCTTGCAATTCGCCCTGTTCCACTATGATGAACCTTATCGCTATCTACGGAATTACTTCCCGTTAAAATAAACTGCCCATTCTTTTGCCTGTCATCAACTGCAACTCTTACAGCATCCCATAATGCTGGAGCATCCTGCCATTCATCTATAAGCTTTGGCGTTGCACCTTTAAGTAGATTTGATGGGCGTGTTTGAGCAGTAGCCAGATATGCCTCTCGCATATCCGGATCTTGCAATCGGATAACACTATTTGCCTGCTGAGAGGCGGTTGTTGTCTTACCACACCATTTGGGACCTTCAATAAGTACGGCACCGAAAGCATTTAATCGGTCTTTTAATAGTTTATCTGTTATTCTGGGATAATATTCCATGTTCAAAATTTTGAGCGAAGATAGATATATTTTCTTGTATTAACAAGTGAATGAACAAATTTGAGGCAATTTACTGAACAAATTTGAGGCAATTTACTGAACAAATTTGAGGCAATTTACTGAACAAATTTGAGGCAATTTACTGAATAAATTTGAGGCAGTGCATATGTAGGTCATAGGTCAGAGTGATGATGGAAGTCATATGTCAGAGTGATGAGTTATGAGGTTTATGTCTGGGGTCCGAAGTTATGACTTATACCTCGTAACTCATAACTCTGACTTCTGACGTGAAGTAGTGCTTGTTTATTCTTCATTGTTTTGATCGAGGATGTCAGAAGTTTTAGTAACTCATCACAATCCGCTAAGATGGATTGAGCAACATCTGGTTCCAAATATGCTGCATCTTGAAGTAATTCTATCCAATATATCGTTTCTCCAGCTTCTTTACGAGAGATATAGAGTTTTGCGATGAAGTCGGCATCACTTTGAGCATAAAAAGCCTATACTTGTACCGCTTCTCAGCACTTGCATAGATATAACATATTCTTTCTTATCATCGCAAAGATATTTGTTTGTACATCTTTATTATCCTTAGAGCAAATGCCTTGCTCTTATTTCTCAATATGCTCTCTTTCATTGTAATATTCTGTAATTTGTCATACTACTTCGACACTCCGACCTCTGACCTAAACATCGTCACTCCGTCATCTTACGCGGATTTTTTTAGCTGAGGTTCCATTTACCTGAATGTATAAGCCGGGATTATTCGGCATATTTGAAAGGCGGCGACCTTCTATAGTATAATAAATAGTCTCTCCCTCAGTGGCAGGGTAGGGCGAAACAGTAATCTCTTCTATACCGGCAGGATCGGTAAAACCGATAGATGCTTGTACAGTACCTGCTGACGGTTTCCAATTCAGGCTTTCGGAGTTTATGGTTTCCGTAGTTACATTGCCTTCTGAATCAGTTTCGGTAATCACCCAGTCACCATCTACCGAAGCCTCAATACGTACGGCGCGATCAGCGAAACAATAACCATCAAAATTATTGTAATTCAGAATGTGTCCATTCACTGTGATTTCCGTATCATCCGACGAGATAGTCAATGGAATAATTTCACCTAAGTCATATCGCGAAGAGAAATGATTGAACATATGCTGCCCGCGTTCGCGCATATAATCCTGAAGTCTTGTAACATTTGCAGAGAACCAGCAGTCGAGTCCATACAGTTCGGTCAACAAACGGAATTCGTCCTCTATTTCATCAGCCATATCCTGCAGAAGTGTTACTGAAATATCCGGACGCAGGAAGTCACCGTAATATGCCACAAATCGGTCGATGAGTATTTCAACGAATTCCGGAAAAGAAAGACACTTGCGGTAAAGCGCAGTACCGGTCGGCGTGTTCTTGTACCATGATTCATATTCATCGTTTTCCACCATATAAAGGTAATCGATATAGTCGTTGTCTACAAGTTTCATGTAGTTCACGCAGTCCATATCCTTGAGGAACATTTTCCATTTACCGTCTTTAGGTTTCCACATCACTTTGTTTCCTCCGGGAGTATCGACATTGAATCCGTAAGCATCGGCAATCAGCGAGGTAGCGAAACTTACCATATCAAGTTCTGCATCAAGTTCTGCAAAAGTGGAGTTCGGATCGTTGTACATATCGACCAGCGTGTAAAAAGGCTCAGTAACATCGGTCTTAAATTCATACCAGTCCTCAACCATGCAAAAATCTTCTTCATCAGGATAATTTGATTCGATATGATCCTCGTTACTGCGTTCGCGGAGATCAATCAATCCATAAGGCAGCCCGTTTATGAAAGCAATGACCGGGCGGTAAGCCTGATAGTCAACCACTCCATGTACGTGGTGTCCGAAAAGATTATGATAATAGGAGTCACGCAAATGATCGGTTGTGAAAGTATTGCCGGCATTGCGAAGCGAGAAGGAAGGAATTTCTGTAACATCGGGTTTATCCGACTCCCATAGAGCGTGATAAAATCGTTTTGTTCCGAAACGCTTGTTGGCATATATTTTTAATGACTTCTGAGGCCATACTCTCGATGACCATCCCTGGATGGCTGTCTCGCCGGTCTGATTAAAGACTTGCGCGAGACTATCACCGTCATACATTTCAACGTTTAAAGGACGACGCCATTCTTTAAGATAGTTTGCGTCGGGATCTCCCTCCTCACCGGCAAACAGTCCTATTTCATCATCGTACAGAAGTGCCGGGTCGGTGGTCAAACATACCACCGGCATAGTCATTTCCCTGTCAGGGAAAAGATAAGTTTGGGTTACCGCCTGCGGACTAAGATGATTTGGCGAAACGATTAGTGCCCTGACCGGAGTTGATGAATTAATGTCGAGCGTAAAGGGGTTGCTTACAGAATCTGATGCAGTCGGGAACCGACCGTCTGTAGTCACACATAAGGTAGCTTCGCTATCAGTGAATGTGTCCGGAAATGATACTGTGACAGCCAGGCTATCGGAGTATATGCCTCCACGGTGGGAAAATATCGGTTCGGGAAGCAACTTATCGCTGACAGCGGCAGAGGTCACATCATTCAATGCACCGGGTGTTGAGTTAGTATAATAAGCCCAATTGTCGCTGCCATCAGGGAAACGACCGTATGCAATGTCAGGAGCCGGCATTTTTGCATGGTCGATCTGGTCGATGACATTTCCATCGGCATCGAACAAGTAGACTGATCCTTTGCTTGTTGATTCGAGACGGAATCCGGTGTGAAGACCCGTTTCCTCTTTGTCGCAAAGAATCAACAGAAACCCCTGCGGTTCGATAATCGTTCCGTCAGGAAGTTGGTATCCCTTGTCGGCAGTTTTCTTAATGCCAAGAGTCCATCCTGACAAATCAACGACTTCATCGGAAGGATTATACAATTCAACCCAGGAATCCGGAAAATCGTATTCGGTCATCAAGCTCCAGACATTCGACTGCATAATCTCGTTAATCACGGGATTGCCCGGGGCTGCATTGATAGAATGAGGTAATGTCGTTAAAATAGACAAAGATATAAGTGCTTTATTTAAACTGAACATATGTTATAAATTGATTTGCATTGATCAAATCCATGGAACTTATATATCGGGTATGGGGATCCTTTCACCAAGGAAATGTGGTTTTTTCCCGAACAGGATGTCGAGCATCATTTTGTCGCGTGCCAGCCATTCACGTAGTGCGAGCCTTACACGTACCTTGCGGCTTGCACGTAACGGGGCTGCCATAGCAATTGCGTGAATGCCATTTGCTTTGGCGAGATATAAAGCCCGGGCGTCATGATCTGCCTGAGAAATAATTGTCAGGGAATCGCAGCCAAATACCTCCTTGGCTCTCACAACTGAATCAAGAGTCCTGAATCCCGCATAATCCGGAATTATACGGGATTCAGGTATTCCTTGCGCCATAAGAGCTTTTTTCATAGCCGTGGGTTCATCATATTTTCTTGTATGATTGTCGCCACTTGCTATGATGAAATCAACTTTGCCTGCGTGGTATAATTTCGCAGCTGTCTTTATACGGTTGGTAAAGTATGAGTTCGGCGTACCTGACCGATTAATCGGGTTGGTACCTAACAGCAATGCGACCTTATTACGTGGAATAGTCTTTGTGTCAGTGAATATATCTTTCTTTGTCCGGTTTTCTACATGTAGATTGACATATATCGTAAAGGCAACGGATAAAGCGATAAATACACTGAGTCCTAATACTATTCTTTTCAGAAGAAGTTTGATTTTGAAATCCTTTGTCACTTCACGAAATCGGCAAGACGGGTATAGAACGAAGGATCTTCACCGGTAGTAAGATCGACGATTTTTCCTTCAGGATTGATAATGGCTTTGGTCGGGAATCCTTCTATGTTATACGCCTCGTATAATTCACGGTTGTTACCGTTGTAAAGATTGAGCCATGGAATCTGGTATTGTTCAACACCTGCGCGCCAGTCTTCTTCCGATTCATTGCAATCGATGCCTATTACCACTATTTTATTGCCATATTCAGTGAAAGCCTCTTTTAGTTGAGGAAAGCCTTTGATACACCAGCCACACCAGCTACCCCAGAAATCAAGTACAACCCATTTGCCCTTGAAGTCGGACAGACTTACTTTTTTACCGTTAAGGTCGGGGAGAGTGAAATCATAAGCCGTGATTGTGCCGGAAGCTATTTCCACTTTACGAGCCTCTTCAGCTTCTCTCGCCTCCATCATTTCTTCAACCTGACGGTTATACAGTTCAGCATAAGGCATAAGTATAGACTTCTTAGCTTCAGGAGTCATATTGTCGTAAACCTGTTTGAAATCATCACTGCTGAGATCCAGGATGGCAAACGGTACAGCGGGACTGTTCGGATTATCGGCAACGAATTGTTTGATTGCCTGGTCGTAACGGTTTAACAATTCCTTAACCTGTTCTTCCGATACATCTTCATTGCTGTTTACGAGTGTGACGTATTCATGTTGAATGGGCATTGTAACTGATGAAAGTGCTGTGAGGTCTTGCATTAGTTCTGTTCCGCTTACATGGTAATCAAGTGGCTCGAAACTGTTTATTACAACTTCCAGATTTTCACCGGGGGCTGCGTAAAAATCAGGTTGTGAAATGCTTATAACCGGTGAGTCGATATTATAACGGGCTGCTCCGGCAGGATCAAGCTTCATTTCAGCTACACCGTTTTTTACTTCCAGGGTATCATAAATTACTTTTAAGTCATCCTGGCTTTTAGCTTCGAAAATGTTATTGATCGTGACATGACTTACAATTAAGGTATCTTCTGAATAATCAGAAGGCAGATGGATAGTCACGTTTCCATCACTGCTTGAGCAACCAGCCATCATCAGGCTTGTCACTGCCAATATTAAAACAGTTTTTTTCATGCTTTTCTTAGTTACTAATTAATTAGAGTGCAAAATTAATATGTTTATAGCAGATTCACAATTTACAAGGTGGAAAGCGGAATTTTTTAATTCAATATAGCAACAAAATAAGCAATTTTATGATTCTATATAATAGAACGAATAATGATAAGAATTAGTGCTATATGACAGGGATTGGTTTTTCATACAGGAAATATATAGCTGTGCTCGCATTACAGATAGTGCTTGTAATGACGGTGTTAGATGTGACTGTCGTAAATGTTGCGTTGCCGGTTCTTGCCGATGAGTTTGGCATAAGCAGTTCAAAGTCGGTGTGGATAGTAACGGTTTATCAGCTTATTATAACCATGCTCCTGCTCCCGGTGAGTTCAATCGGGGACTTACACAGTTATAAACGGACGTTTCTGACAGGTGTTGTGGTATTCACTTTGTCATCGGCGTTATGTGCCCTCTCCCAATCCTTTACTATGCTTGTTATCTCCCGGGCACTCCAGGGTATAGGTGCCGCATGTGTCATGGGTGTGAATATCGCGCTTGTCCGGCTGGTGTATCCTCGTGAAATTCTGGGCAGGGGACTGGCTTTAAACGCCATGTGCATAGCGATAGCTACAGCCGCCGGCCCTACTATTGCCGGCGCTATTCTTTCAATAGCTTCCTGGCACTGGTTGTTCCTGATTAATGTACCGCTCGGATTCATCGCCTTTATTATAGGATGGCGACTTTTACCTAATAATCCGGTCGTTGATCATAAGCCTCGGTTCGATCGACTGAGTGCTGTAGAGAACATGATAGTTTTCGGTCTCATTTTCTATGCATTAGGCAACATAACACACAAGGAAAACTTACTGTTGAACTGTAGTCTGCTCGTAACCGGCATTATCATCGGTGTATTTTATTTTCGGCGTCAGTTTCGGAAGGAGCAACCGTTGCTGCCTGTCGATCTGTTCAAAAACTCGATGTATTCAATGAGTATCATTACTTCAGTCTGTTCGTTTATCGCTCAAAATATCACTATGATAGCCCTGCCGTTCCTTTATCTGAACAGCTATCATTTTTCAGAAATAACGACCGGACTTTTAATGACGCCATGGCCTCTTGCCACAATGATTGTCTCGCCTGTTGCCGCACGATACGTTGAAAAGCACAATCCGGGTATTACAGCGTCATTAGGAATGATGGTTTTTATCACCGGAGTGATGCTTCTGCTGTTCCCCGGTACTTCTCCGTCGGAATGGAATATCGCCTGGCGTATGGCGGTGTGCGGCATAGGATTCGGCATGTTCCAGACTCCTAACAATATTGTGATGGTTATGGCAACCCCTGTACACCGCACAGGTGGCGCCGGAGGAATGCAGAGTACGGCACGACTTGTGGGACAGACCTTTGGCGCGACTACTGTCAGTACGGTTTTTGCATTGACAGCATCGAATTTCAGTGCTGTGAAAGTATGTCTGATTATTAGTATTGTTTTTGCCTTTTGTGCCGGAATTTTCAGTTATACCCGAACCATAGGGCATAAAAAAGAATTACATTTATAATTAAATTGACATTCTTAATCAGGTGGAAGAGTATTTTTTTTAATTTTGCATACATGAAATACAAAACTCAACTTTGGAGTCTGTTATTAGTGCTTCTCTTGATGACGGCGGCTGCAATAACAGTAAATAAATCGGTATTTGGTCATAGGGTAGACACGATTGGAGAACGAGGAGTAACACTTGAAACTGAAGATTCCATCGTTACACTTTCCGATGGATCAACAGTTATCCACACGGCGGATCTAAGCGGTATGATAAATGGTTATGCCGGTCCGGTGAATATGGATATACATATAGCTGATGGAAAAATTTCAGAAATCACACCACTTCCCAATGCCGAGACTCCTTCATTTTTCAAGAGAGCTTCAGTGCTCTTTGATTCCTGGATAGGTAAAACCCCACGTGAGGGAATGGATATGCAGGTAGATGCGATCAGTGGCGCCACATATTCGTCGAATGCCATTATAAATAATATGAAGACCGGGCTGTCATTTTATGAAGGAGGCTCGGTTACGACTTCCACTTCCACTCCGTGGAAAATTTGGGTTGCTCTGGCGGTTACGATATCAGCGTGCATTATTCCATTGTTTGTGAGGAATAAATTGTATCATACAATTCAACTTTGCGCGAATATAGTTGTTCTTGGCTTCTGGTGCGGGCAATTTCTTGACTACGCCATGATACTGAAATATATTTCCGGGGGATTTTCTTTTCCTGTAGGTTTGTCGCCATAGTTATGCTTGTCGCCGCTTTCATATATCCTTTGTTCGGACATCCTCAACACTACTGTACACACATTTGTCCCTTAGGATCCGCACAACAACTTGTAGGACAAATTTGTGGATATAAAATTCATATTTCCCCGAAAGTCTTGAAAGGACTTGACTGGTTCAGAAAAATTCTGTGGGCTGTGCTGATGCTATTGCTTTGGACCGATTGTCTGACAGGATGGATGGATCTGGAACTTTTCCAGGCTTTCCAGGTGCAATCTGCATCATGGTGGATTATTGGTGCGGCACTCGTGTTTGTCGCATTATCGGCTGTTGTTTCCCGACCCTATTGCCGGTTTGTATGTCCGACCGGGTCATTGTTCAAACGTGCTGAAAATATCGGATAACTTATTCTTAAAATAAAATAATGAAAAATTCAACCTATCTGATTATTATTCTCGTTCTCGCTCTTGTAGGTGTATCGTATAAGTGGATCAGTTCTTCCGCGAACACTGATGACCGGTTGCCGAGCGTCCGTAAAAGTACTATAGATGATATAATGACCCGCACAAGTGTGAGGATCTATTCTGACATTGAAGTAACTGCGGAACAAGTCGATACTATCCTTCGGGCTGCTATGGCAGCTCCTACGGCGGCAAATAAGCAGCCTTGGCGTTTTGTCGTCATAAACGACAAAGCGATCCTTGATTCAATAAGTAATAATTTCAAGACTATGACTATGGCAAAAGATGCGTCGCTGGCAATAATTGTATGTGGCGATCTGGATGCTACCTTAGACGGTGAAGGGAGAGACTTCTGGATTGAGGATACTTCAGCTGCCTCGGAGAACATCTTACTTGCCGCACATGCAATGGATCTCGGGACGGTATGGTGCGGAATTTATCCTCAGATGGACCGCGTGGCTCGGTTTTCCACGATGTTGGATCTCCCTGAAACTATCATACCGTTGTCTTGCATTTGTATCGGTCATCCGGTTGGAGAGCCTGTTCCGAAAGATAAGTGGCATCCCGAATATATTCACTACAACTCGTGGAATGGCGCGGGAGCAAAATAAGATGGATATAACGTTTGCAAAAGCAGCAATTATTATAAATGAATCTCAGACTAATATTGTCAACTATTCTATAATCAAATCAATATGAAACTATTAAAAACGTTGAGCTTTGCTCTGACTATGACAGTTATTGTTGCGTGCTCTGACGGGAAGACGTCATCGGTCGACAGTACTGAACAGTCCGATGAAACTAATGCAGTAATTTCAACCATCATGTCGCGAAGGAGTATCCGTCAATATAAGGATCTGCCGGTGGAACGTGAAAAGCTTCAGCAGATAGCAGAATGTGGCATTAATGCTCCTAATGGAATGAACCGTCAGCCTTGGGTGGTGAGGATAGTTGATAATCCTGAATATATCGATGGTATAACAAGTGTTTTTATCGCCGGTGATAGTACAAAAGCTTCCGATCCAAATTTTAAAAATATGTTTCGTAATGCTCCAGCTGTCATATTTATAGCGTCACCGCGTGATGGTTCCGGGCAGGTTGACTGTGGGCTAATGGGTGAGAACATGATTCTTGCCGCACAGTCGCTTGGACTTGGTACCTGCTGTCTTGGTGGACCGATCCGTTTCATGACATCTGCTCCTGAAGCAGCTCCATATCTTGAGAAATTGGATATCCCCGACGATTATTCACTGCTTTATGCTATAGGAGTAGGGTATCCTGACGAGACCCCCGATGCAAAAGACCGTGATACATCCAAAGTAAAATTCGTTGATTGAGATCGCGATTACTTGCTATAAGAAAACGCCCGCTTCAGCATAGTTCTGAAAGCGGGCGTTAAATTTCTTATTATCTTTCTATTATGCTCCGGGTTCGATAGCATCGTTGGGGCAAACAGAAGCGCAGCTACCGCAATCGATGCAGGTATCGGGATCGATAACGTAGATATCGCCTTCAGAAATAGCCTCTACGGGGCAAACGGGAAGACAAGTGCCGCAAGCGATGCAGCGGTCGGTAATTACATAAGCCATAATAATTTTCTTTTTTGGATGTTACAAATGTTGATTGAAAACTATGTGCAAATGTAAGGACTTTTACAGAATATACAATCAAATTTGTCGGGAAAATTTTCAAAAAAATTATTTTACCAGCTCCATTCCTTTAAGAATCGCTTCACGATTGACCTCCAAAAGGTGGTGATGGCGTTCGGGAAGAGTCTTTTTCAACCCCGCCATTACATGGTCGACATTGAGCATAGGTTTGACTTTCAGCAGGGCACCCAACAATATCATGTTATATGTCTTGGCGTTCTTCATCTCGAAAGTAGCTTCCATTGCATCTATGGGAACAATGTTGATGTCAGTACGGGTAGGCACGTGACGTATACCGTAAGGATCGTATATCAATGTACCACCCGGTTTTACTTTCGATTCAAATTTATCAAGACTCTGCTGGTTGAGTATGACTGCCGTGTCAAACATATCCAGAATCGGAGAGCTGATTGGTGAATCCGAAAGGATCACAGTCACATTTGCAGTACCGCCACGTTGTTCGGGACCGTATGAAGGCATCCATGTAACTTCAAGTCCATTGAGAAGTCCGGCATAAGCGAGAATCTTGCCCATCGAGAGTACACCTTGTCCTCCAAAACCGGCTATGATGATTTCCTCTTTCATTTTTCAGTGTTGTTATTGTTTTTCAGATCTCCCAGCGGGTAGTGTGCAAACATGTGTTCTACCATCCATTCGTTCGATTTTACCGGAGACAGTTTCCATCCCGAGTTACATGTTCCGACAATTTCCACTACCGAAGTTCCAAGTCCTTTCATTGAGTTCTCAAAAGCGTTTCGTATAGCTTGTTTGGCTTTCCGAATTGATGCCGGTGTGTGCACAGCTTGACGGGTAACGTAACAGGTACCATCAAGTTGTGCGAGCAGATCGCTGATTTTCAAAGGGTAACCATTCAAGTCGACACGTCGTCCATAAGGAGTTGTTGCAGTTTTCATTCCCTCAAGGGTGGTAGGCGCCATCTGACCTCCGGTCATGCCATATATAGCATTGTTTATGAAAATAATGGTTATATTTTCTCCGCGGTTAGCAGCATGTATTGTTTCAGCTGTGCCGATAGCTGCCAGATCACCGTCACCCTGATAGGTGAAAACAAGGTTCGACGGACGAAGACGTTTTACTGCGGTAGCGACAGCCGGAGCACGACCGTGAGCAGCTTCCACCCAGTCAACATCGATATATTTGTAGGCGAACACAGCGCACCCCACAGGAGCGATTCCGATAGCTTTATCAGCCATGCCCATTTCCTCAATCACCTCCGCCACAAGTTTGTGAACTACACCATGACTGCAGCCGGGACAATAATGCATGGTTGAATCGTTGAGCAATTCCGGCTTGCGGGCAACGATATTCTCAGGTTTCTTAATTTCTTCGAGTGTCATTTTTTATCGGCTTCGGGAAATAGTTTGAAAAAAGCGTCAAGTATTTCATTGGGGTTAGGAACGATACCACCCATTCGTCCGTAATGATATACGGGTTTTTCGTTACCTACAGCGAGTCGCACATCCTGAATCATCTGTCCGGCATTGAGTTCAACGGTCAGAATACCCTTTACCCGCGATCCGATTTCAGCTATGGCTTTGTATGGGAAAGGCCATAAGGTGATGGGACGTATAAGACCTATACGGATTCCACGCTCACGGGCATCCTCAATGGTTTTGAGGCATATGCGTGCAACCGAACCGAAAGCTACAATCAGATAGTCGGCATCATCCGTGAAATATTCCTGATAGCGTACTTCATTCTGTTCGATCATGCGGTATGTAGCCTGAAAACGTTCGTTGTTTTTCTCCATTATGGCAGAATCGAGTTCGAGCGAAGTTATTATGTTCGGTTTTCTTGTCGCCGGTCGACCGGTGACAGCCCACGGGCATTGCAGAGCGATCTCTTCATCGGTGCGTCGGGGGCGGAAGGGAGGCAAAATCACCTTTTCCATCATCTGACCTACTACTCCGTCGGCAAGTATCAACGCGGGATTACGGTATTTGAAAGCCAGATCAAAACCTAATCCTACAAAATCAGCCATTTCCTGTACAGTGGCAGGCGCAAGCACGATATAATGGTAGTCGCCATGACCTCCTCCTCGGGTGGCTTGAAAATAGTCGCTCTGTGAAGGATGGATTGTTCCGAGTCCCGGTCCGCCACGCATTACGTTGACTACAAGAGCCGGAAGCTCTGAGGCAGCGATGTAACTCATGCCTTCCTGCATCAGGCTTATACCGGGGCTTGACGAGGATGTCATTACAGCTTTACCGCAAGCCGCTCCACCATAAACCATATTAATTGAAGCGACCTCACTCTCTGCCTGAAGTACAACCATACCGGTTGTTTCCCAAGGCATTTCGGCTTCGAGAGTCTCAAGTACTTCACTCTGGGGGGTAATAGGATAGCCGAAATAGCCGTCGACTCCGTATCGTATAGCGGCATGGGCAATTGCTTCATTGCCCTTCATCAGCCTGATTTCTTCTTTCTGCTGTTCCATTGAGTAAACTTCTGAGGATTGGAGTGAAATTATTTTTCTACCAGACGATACACGGTGAAACATCCGTCGGGACATACAGTCGCACAGGATGCACAACCTATACATTTGTCGGGCGCAACAGCATATGCGAAGTGATAACCTCTGTTATTGACTTCTTTCGGCTGAAGACCAAGTACGTTGGTTGGGCAGGCGACAACACACAAGTCGCATCCTTTACAGCGTTCACTGTCAATTTCTACCGCTCCATAGATTTTTGCCATATTTATAGAAAAGTTGATATGGAAATAACAATTGTTCGTGTATGAGTAAGCATTTTGGCTTCACACACTACAAATATATAATTAAATCTCCGAATCCACATTTTTTTTACACATTCTTAACCAATGGCACATTGAGAGTAAGAATGTGCATAAACATGTTTAAAGACCTAATTCTTTCAGCATTTTTGCCGCATGAGCGGCATGGGGGAGTGCGTCGATTTTTTCCAGTTCAACCATCACTCTTTCGGGTTTGAGCAGTCCCAGCTCCGCGATATGACGTCGCATGGCATTCCAGAGGTCAGGATGAATGTGCCATCCCCATTTTACTGAAAAACGCACTATACGCAGAATCCTTAACGGGTCATCGGAAAGGGTTACATCGGGCGGAGCCGGAGTCCGGAGCCTGTGGGCGGCTATATCTTTCAATGCCATTCCTGTTGGATCGAGCATTTTGCGCGTACAGATGTCATAATATAACGCATTTACAGTCAGATCCCGTAGACGGGCATCCTGACTGATAGTGCCGAAGAACTTCTTCGCCTTTTCAGGTCTGTCGAGGGGATAGCTGCCCGACCGTGTCTGAACAATCTCAATCTCCTTGTCAGGAAACTTCCGGAGTTTAAGCATTGATGTGCCGTAGCGTTTGAACATTTTGACACGACCGACAGTATGTTTTCCCGATGCAAGTGAATAGCCGAGCCGAATACCCCCGTCGGGAATCTCTACTGCGAAATCTACATCTTTGATGTTGTCTCCCATCACCAGGTCGCGACAGCATCCACCCACCGCATATACGTGATTCCAGTATCGGGTAGACTGGATAACATGACACATATAGTCGCATATTTCGTGATATTCTTCAACAGTCATATTTTTGATCGCTCTATCGCTGAAGTAATAAATATACGGGTTCGTAGGTCAGCGGGAACACTCCGCCATCGGAACTCATATTTAATATCTTTCTTGCGTCACGAACGGAGTCGCCTCCCGACCGTAGTGCGTTTACTCCGGTCAACTGTATATGACGCAATAAATCCATTGGTGTATCAAAAGTCATTGTCATACAGTTTGATGTCATCTCGATTCGCTTCCACCCGGCTTCCTGGGCAATATTTACCCACGTGCTGGCACCGGGATATAACGGATCATTTCCCAATACATTATTGATTTCCCTGAATGTTTTGTCGCCGAAAGTGGCAAATGCCGCCACACCTCCGGGTTTTAAAACTCTGTGACATTCACGGAAAAAAGATGTCGGTGACTGGAACCATTGGATTGTTGATGCACTTGCAATCATATCTAACGATTCAGCGGGCAGACTACGGATTGCTATCTCGGCGTCTTTACGTTCTACATCCGGTGACTGCGGAGCGAGATCCCACATTCTTAACAATGTGTTTCCGGTGATTCGTTTCTTGATTTCATCGGATAAGAATCCGGTTCCACTACCAACTTCCAGTAGATTTCCTGATAAAGTGTCCGGAAGCATTCCGGCAAGATGTGTTGCAATGCGGCGTTGGATAATGGCATTTGCATCGTAAGTAGCCGCAGCGTGCCCGAAACGTTCCGCGATCAGATCCTTGTCTACAAGCAATCTCCTCACTCTCGAAGCAAGATCATTCCAGTCAGGATTGTGATGACTGTCATTGAGAACAGTAACCGAACTGTGTCTCTCCCAGGCTTTTTTCTGGGCTTCAGCGGGAATTATCCGGTCGGAGTCGCTGATAAATATTTTATCCCACAAATTCGCCCCTGCAGAAAAATCTGACCCGGCCATATCCCGTATCTGTTCGAGTTCTATCCGAAGTGATTCTATGGTCCGTTGCGGGACGTGTGCCATAAAATCGGAAAAAGCCTGCCGGCTTCCACACATCCTCAAACGGAATTTTGCGACTGAGGTATCGCTAAGACCATTGAGTGTCGCTGCAAAAATGTCAGGATCAATGCCTCTCAATCGGTCGACCGGGTGAACGGTACCATTGACTGCAACAGCATAAGTAAGGGGTAATTCTGAATGAGTTGTCATCCACACAGTAGCATTGAACACACCGAATGACCAGCCGATGAGGCACACATCGTCGTAATTGTTGTTTATCAGCCGCGCCAGTTCATCTCCATTTTTGTCGATGTCGGATGCGTAATCATAAGCCACGATCACATGCCGTCCGTCAAATGACACTGGCTCGAACATACGCCAGTCCATTCCCCATCCGGCAAAGATCAGGACAACGTGTCGCGAGGGTTTTAAGTCGTTCAGTACTGTATGCTTCATCGTAAATCAGTAGAACAACATTCGGTTATACAGTCGGCAAGCATGTCGATCTGTTCAATAGAGTGAGCGGAACTAAGACTTATACGTAATCGTTCCGATCCTGCGGGAACAGTAGGAGTACGTATCGGCAAAACGAGAAGTCCACGTTCAAGCAGTTTACGGGATATTTCCAATGTACGCCGTGCATCTCCGATTATGAATGGATAAATATGGCTGGAGAATCCCTTCGGAGCGCCACCCGGCAATCCCGACAATCTGGATGCGAGTCGGTCGCATAACATGGAGAGCTGCTCTCGTTCACTATCCGCTTCAATTAATGTTTTGACCATGAATGAAGTCCAAGCGACATTAATCGGAGGAAGCGCTGTTGAAAAAATCAGGCTGCGGGCACGGTTGACCGCTACATCATGCAGAACCGGCGACATAACGGCAAAAGCCCCTACCGAAGCAGCAGCCTTCCCGAAAGTACCGACTATAACGTCCACAGCGTCAGTATCGTTTGCCGCATCGTTTGCCAGTCCCAGTCCGGACTTACCCTCTACTCCAAAGGCATGTGCTTCGTCGACGTAAAGCATGACATTTCCGAATCGTTTCTTGATTTCTATCAACTGTGGTATATCGGCGCGGTCACCGTCCATGCTGTAAACCGATTCAACCACCACTATTACACGTGGATGATCGGCAGAATGAGATTCGAGAATTTTTGTGAGAGAATGCAGATCGTTGTGCGCAAAGCGAAGGTGTCGGGCGCGTGACAGCTGAATGCCGTCAATTATACTCGCATGAACAAGCCGGTCTGAAATAATCAAGGTATCGCGATCGGCAAGGGCAGAGATCAAGCCTGTATTTGCATGATAGCCGCTGTTGAAAAGCAGGACTTTTCTTCCACGATATAAGTCGGACAGCAGGTTTTCAAGTTTGATATATTCCGACTGTTGTGAGGCAAGTAGTCGCGAAGCTGACGATGTCATGGCAAAGCGTTCAGACCTATTCTTAAAAAAGACGTCAGTTAAATCGGTGCGTGATGCCAGTCCGAGATAATCATTCGATGAAAAGTCCACAATATCCTTTCCGTTAGCGCCGGTAGGAATCTGTCGGAAATTTCCCGATTGTCTGAGCTTGCTTATCAGATCATCGTAATTCATTCCTGCAGAATTTTGATCAGTCTGTCACAAAGATATGCCAGCTGTTCGTCAGAAATCACATATGGAGGCATGATATATACCATTCTCCCGAACGGGCGTACCCAGATTCCTTCACGCACACAATTTTTTTGAAAATCTCCGACATTGACAGGTTCACGCATTTCAATGACTCCGATCGAGCCAAGCACCCTTACGTCGGCAACCGAATCGAGATCTTTCGCCGGGCTGAGATATTGGCGGATCAATTCTTCAAGATGCGAAAGTCGGGCACTCATATCCTGTTCTTCGAGAAGCTTCAGCGACTCGCACGCCACTGCACACGCAAGGGGATTAGCCATGAATGTAGGTCCGTGCATCATCACGCCGGCTTCACCTCCGGCAACAGCGTCGGCAACCGCTCTTGTCGCCAATACAGCGCTCAGAGTCATGTAACCGGCGGTGAGACCTTTTCCCACACACATTATATCCGGAGCTACCCCTGTATGTTCGTAAGCAAAACATTTACCTGTGCGCCAGAAACCTGTAGCGATTTCATCGAATATCAGATATACTCCATACTCATCACATAATCGACGTGCTTCCACCAGATATTGCGGATGATAGAACCACATGCCACCTGCACCTTGTACGACCGGTTCGAGGATCAGAGCCGCTATTTCACCGGCGTGTTCCGATAATGTTTTTTCAAGCGCGGTGATATCGTCAGGATCCCAGTCACCGTCGAACCGCGAGTGGGGTTGCGGAACGAAAAAGCGTATTGGAAGAGCTGAGCCGAAAGCCCCGTGCATCCCGGTTACAGGATCGCACACACTCATTGCATTCCATGTGTCACCATGATATCCTGAGCGGATAGTTACAAAGTTTGTTTTGGCATGATTTCCCGTCCTGCCCACGGCAGCCTGAATAGCCATTTTCATCGCCACTTCCACAGCTACCGACCCGGAGTCAGCGAAGAATACACAGTCCATCTCTTCAGGACCCATAGCGAGGAGACGTTTGCCGAGTTCTATTGCCGGCTCATGAGTGAATCCACCGAACATCACATGCGACATTTTCGCTATCTGACGTTCAGCCGCAGCATTGATACGCGGATGGTTATAGCCATGGATTACACACCACCATGATGACATACCGTCGATAAGTTCAGTGCCGTCGGCGAGCCGTATAACAGCACCTTCTGCCGAATCAACTTTATAAGTAGGTAAAGGATCCACCGTGGAAGTGTATGGATGCCACAGATGTTCTCTGTCCCACGAATCGTGAATTATATTTCCCGTATTATTATTTTCAGTGAGCTTCATAATTGTACGATTATAAAGTGAATCATGAAATTCCAAGCATTTTTGCACCTGTCAGGTAATATTCTCGTGAAAGTTCGGCAGGGCGAAGACATTTATTCCCGAAAAAAACCAGGTCAATATCAATAGGCACTTCATTGCGGATTCGTGCAGTATCGTCACGCCCGTTTTCCAGTTCGTAATGCTTCAGCAGACAATTCAGCTTTTCCGATCTTAGTTCAGTGTGGCCCTTAACAACCGCATTAGCGTAATCTGCTCCAACACCCGATAACGGTCGGGTAATATATATCTGTGAAATTTCAAAGCCTTTTATCAAAGTCTCGAGCCATTGTGCCGCTTCCTTAACACGCGCCCGTGCGTCAGGCATATTCGACCCGATTGTCAGAATTACCGGGTAATCCGGCATTTCACTTGTCTGATCCATTATTAACAAGTTGTACCTTATCCGGAGAGGGTTCGCCCGGGCGTAGAGTAAGCACGGTTATTTCCGGAGTCGCACCTATGCGCATCGGGATGCCTACGGTTCCCACACCAATGTTGACATATAACTGATGTTTACGATCGTGATCCATGTAATGACCACCCCACGTTTTGTATCGCATGCTGGCGGGTGATTTGCCAAGCATTGACATCTGCATTGCATGAGTGTGTCCCGAGAGGGTGAGCGCGACATTGACATTGTCTGCGCCTGAAATATCGCTGTCCCAATGTGCGGGATTGTGCGACAAAAGAATTTTTATACGGTTGTCATCGAGCGTAGGGTATGCCTTTGAAAGATCTCCGTAAACCGGGAAGGGAGGATCTCCGATATTTTCTACGCCGATAAGCACTATACTGTCACCATTGTGATGTATCTCCGCATACTCATTGTTGAGCATTTTCCAGCCCATTCTTTTCTGCAGATCATACATCTGCATCATATTCCGTTCCTTTGCCTCCGGCGTTTTCCAGTTATAGTAATCGCCGTAATCGTGATTACCGAGGATAGAATATACGCCGTCGGGAGCCGAAAGCTTGCTCAACGTCCCGGTAAATGGAAGCAATTCGCTTGTGCGCCTGCTCACAATATCGCCGGTAAACACTATCATGTCGGGATTCAATCCGTTGATTTCTTTAACGATCTTATCCACGAATGTAGTGTCGCGTCCATAGGTGCCAACATGAAAATCAGAGAATTGTACGATCCGGTAACCGTCGAATGCCTCGGGAAGTCCCGGTATATTTACGGTCTCTTCAACCACCTGAGTGCGGTAGCGGTTGATAAGAGTTCCCCACCAGATAGCAGCAAAAGCTACTATCGCTAAAATAAAGCCTATCATAGACAGAGGTTTAAATCTACTCCTGTGTACCAGCTCGGGCACGCGCGCAAGCAGGTCAAACAGCGTGTAGATATACATGGGTATATAAAACGATAAATACACGACCAGAAGCCACATCAGTGTATCAAGATCACTGTCCGAACCGCCTTTTGCCGGAAATAGGAATATGACGCACCATAGTACGTTCAGAGCTATGGAGCGCCACTTATATATTTTCCGTAGAGTCATGTTTATTTTCCTTGACACCATACAACGTAGGTTGTACCAGTCAACAAGGAAATTAACGGCAAGCAGAATCAATAATATGCTGTGTGGCAATCGCATTATTGTTTAAACGTCCAGAGCAGCCAATTTGTTCTTCAGCGGATTGGAATACATTGTCAGCATCATCTGACGCATGAATGCCATATCGAGATGTGAGACATCCGGCAAATCGGTTTTTGCGAGTTGTTCCGCGATTCTGTTTTCAAATCCTTCCAGTTCTTCAGTCGTATATTTGTCGGCGAAACGAGTTGTTTCATGCAGCAGGTCATATGCCGCATAATTGATAGGATATATCTTATATCGGCTATGGATGGCGTAATCTATTATGTGGCAGACTTCCTTAGCCTGATTTCCCTTAGGAAGTGAACGGTCTATCATATCCAACCGGTCGTTGATGCAGGGAGATATCGAAAAATGTATCCTGCCCTTTGGTTGCAGCAGCCCGGTCTCCATGCTGAAAAGGTCGTCACGCTGTGATTTCTTGAAATCTGGATCGAGACGCTTCAAAAGGAATTCCCGTGCTTTCAGGTAGTCGTTCGGATCATATTCATAGCTTATTGCGACGGGAGCAAGGTTTAATTCCTTAAGACGGTCAATAAAGTCGCCTTCACCTGCTATAGCAAGCATCTTGATGAGTCCTTCCTGCGTAACATCATTCGAATCTTTAGTTCTTCCTTCACGCTGTGCTATCCATATGCTGTCATTCTTCTTGCTGATTGCGTAATGGATATATGCCGAAAGTTTTTTAGCGGCATCGAGAGCGCGTGATAACGGAAGATTTCTGCGGACAATGAAACTTTTGTTCAGACGGACAAGATCGGCTATCCACTCATATATCAGGAGGTTGTTGCCGATTGCCACTTCGGAGGTGGGAAGTCCTTCACGCAGAAAACACAGGTTTAGAAAAGAAGCATCAAGTACAATATCACGGTGATTGGTGATAAACGTATATGCCTTTTCCGCCGGATGGATGTTATCGAGCCCGTCACATGTGATTCCGCTTGATGTACGTGTTGCAAGTACTTCGAGAAAGGGGAACATGATACGGTGCTGGAATTCATCACCCGTTTTTATCGAGAGTAGATCGTCTGTTAATTTTTTGTAATCGAGATCCGGTAATACAAAGCGTGCGGCATTCTCGAAACCGGGCTCTGCCACAAGCTGGTGTATCTTTTCCTGAAACTGGTCATCGCCGAAAGGCGCTATATCGTTGAAATCCTGAAGATCTGTCATCTCTATCATGGTTATTGAGGGAAATTGTCACAAAGATAATCAAACTTTTTCAATCTCCACCTATCTTGCGTTCATATAAGTGCGCCACCGGTCGATCATAGAGGTCATGTCCGCGGGCACTTCGGAAGTGAAAAACATATTTTCGCCCGTCGCCGGATGTACAAAGCCGAGCGTGCGTGCGTGCAGAGCCTGTCGGGGGCAAATTTCGAAACAGTTATGTACAAACTGACGGTATTTTTGAGTCCTTTCGCCACGTAGTATTTCATCACCACCGTAACGTGCGTCATTCAGAAGGGGATGACCGATATGACGCATATGAACCCTGATCTGATGAGTACGTCCCGTTTCCAGACGGCATCTGACCACCGATACATATCCGAGTGGTTCAATTACTTCGTAATGAGTCACTGCATGTTTTCCTTCCGAACCGTCAGGAAATACCGTCATCTGAAGTCTGTCACGCGGATTTCTGCCTATGTTGCCTTCTATCCTGCCTGAAGCGGGATCGGGAATACCCCAGACCACAGCCACATACTCGCGTTGCGTGGTTTTGTTAAAGAACTGTTTGCCAAGATGTGTCTTGGCATCCGGTGTCTTTGCCACTACAAGCAGTCCGGAGGTGTCTTTATCGATTCTGTGTACCAGTCCCATCCGCGGATCATTTACATCGAAGCAGGGATCCTCGCGGAAGTGCCACGCAAGTGCATTTACGAGAGTGCCCGAATAATTGCCGTGTCCGGGATGAACCACAAGTCCGGCAGGTTTGTCCACGACCAACAGATGCTTATCCTCGTACACGATATTAAGGGGAATATCTTCAGGTATGATTTCAAGTTCATACCGGGGACGATCCATCACTACGGTCACCACATCAAGCGGCTTGACGCGGTAGTTCGATTTCACCACTTTACCGTTTACAAGAATACATCCGGCGTCTGCCGCCTGTTGCACGCGGTTCCGGGATGATTTTTCGAGTCTTGAAACAAGAAACTTATCCACCCGGAGCAATTGCTGACCTTTATCGGCAACGAATCTGAAATGCTCATACATTTCACTGTCATCTGAATCCGGTGACGTGAAATCGTCAGTCATTTCATCGATACTGTCCGGGTCATCTATATCATCGAAATAGTCTGCCATTTAATAATCCTGTTTGGAATTAAATCAGATCGAGATCCTGCTCGGTTATCACAGTGACAGTGTCGGATGGCTCGGGAAGTCCGTCACCTACTTCAAGTACAACAGTAGAAGTTACCGAAATGCGTGCCCCTGGCTGGAGCTCGACACCGTTCAGCTTGGCGGACAGAACAAGATCCTTGAATTCCGATGGAATGTTAACAATTTTGATATTGTTGATTCCCAGACCCTGCAGGGTGGAAGTCGCCTGGCGGACAGATATATCCGTTAAGGCGGGAACGGTAACGTTTTTTGGTGAAAAAGCGTTGATGATCAGATATATCGTACGTCCGGGTTTCACTTTCGTTCCTACTTTCGGATTCTGCTCCACGACTGTACCCGGCTGACTGTTCCGATCATATACCGAGTCGGTCAGTTCAATACCGAAACCTTCAAGTGACAAAAGCTGCGCCGCACTGTCATATGGGCGTCCTTTTACATCAGGTACCGTCTGGTACTGACCATGCAAAGTCCACTTATTGAGCCACATCATGGTACAGAATACCACTATCATGAATACCACTGCCATCAGCAGTAGATTGATGGCAAGTTTCATGATACATCCCATTGGCTTTTTCCCGACAGGTTTTTGCGAGCCTTTATTGTGATCTGATTGTTCCACCGGAATAATACTTTGACAATTCACCGCAAAGGTACAAAAAAATCATTTAACTCTACAATAAAACAGACGCTCCGTCCATTATGGTGGGCAGAGCGTCGGGAAGTTCATGGAAATTGCTTTATTTCTCAATTTTTACTTTTGCAGAACCGAAGATATTTATACCCAAAGTATTTACAATATTCCGTATAGCGTGCATAGCTTTTTTACTTACACCATGCTGGCAAAGTTCAGGCGAATATGCTGCGATAGCCATTACACCCGGTACAATGGCGAGGACGCCACCGCCGAAGCTACCTAATGCAGGCACACCTGCACTTACCAACCAGGGTATGCTCCTCTTGGGAGCAGGACCGTAACCTGCCATGAAACCTACAACTCGTTCCGAAATGGTTCCGTCAAAAACATTTTGCTTTGTAACGGGATTAAAGCCGTCGGCGACTATTGTCGCTCCAAGTTGAGCAAGCTGTTCAGACGATACGGTCAAAGCTTCCATCTTGGCTTCAATATCTATTGCGTCCTTTGCAGAATCATACAGGAAGTATCCGTTGTCTGCCAGTACGTTTTCTTCGTTAGCCTGCTTAGCCGATTCTTTCAAAGTCTTATACAGACTATCATTCAGAATGGCAGGCGTACCAATCATATTTGTCAGATTGTCCGTGATAATATCCATTTTCCCGTCAGGGTCACCTGTCGGTTCGACAGCACTGACAAGCCGGACATTAAGCGCATTAAGAGGCAGATGTTTTACTGCATGTTTACGTGCTTTACATTCAGCGATTTCTTCAGGGGTCGGTGTCTGTCCGAGGTTGCAACCGGCACCGTTAGCCTTACCATGCTTGAAACCTGACTTTTGAAGCAACTCTTTCACGGTGTTCTGTTGCAGCAGCAATGTGGCGGTAGGAATCTTCATGAGATCTCCAAGAGGAAACATTGCCGAGGTATCACCTTTATTGATGGTAGTTCCGTCTGCAAGAACAACAGAAATACCGAAAAGCTTAGGATCTACATTCTGAAGGCGTGGATCCACTTCTCCGGTCTTTTTACTCTTATATTTTTCAAAAGCTGCAGCAACAGCAGCCTCGAGATCTACAAATTTGATAGTACGTTCCATAATTTTATCTGTTTTGTCTGTTCTGTTTTTTGAATTTCGAAAGTAAAACAATCTGAAACGGAAAAATCCTCCGCTACTTTCTTTTTTATGATATGGTAGAAAATCTTATCAATTTTTAATTGATTGAATGAGGAAAAAATGTTATCTTTGCAATTTACAACAAGACAATAACCAATGGATAATAAGGAAACCGACGCAGATATCGATCTGATTAAACGATTGCGTGACGAGGCTACCTGCCGCCAGGCCTTCAATGAGGTTATCGACAGGTATTCCGAGCCGCTCTATTGGCAGATCAGGCGCATGGTCGCTGACCATGAGGATGCCAATGATCTGCTTCAGAATACTTTTATTAAAGCATGGTCCTCGTTGGAAAATTTCCGTGGAGAAGCCAAACTCTCAACCTGGCTTT
This sequence comes from uncultured Bacteroides sp., assembly GCA_964555405.1. Classification (GTDB taxonomy): domain Bacteria; phylum Bacteroidota; class Bacteroidia; order Bacteroidales; family Muribaculaceae; genus Paramuribaculum. The sequence continues at coordinate 19,376 of CAZKSF010000017.1, read as the reverse complement.
ACAAGATCGCTGTGAATGAGAGTCTGACTCATATTGAGAAAGAAAAGAAGCGTCAGAATATTTCGCTCGATGATTCTGATTCGGCAGTTGCTCACAAGATTGAGGCGGATCCCTATTTTGACGGCGATGATATTCAGAAAAAGCTGCGTCTTGCAGTTGCCACTCTTCCTGAAAAACAGCGTCTGGTATTTAATATGCGGTATTTCGATGAAATGAAATATGAACAGATGTCGGAAATACTCGGTACGAGTGTAGGGGCTCTTAAGGCTTCATATCATCTTGCTGTTAAGAAGATAGAAAAGATTCTTGATGGAGAGGATTAAACTTTAATACCAAAAGGCAGTCTAAGAAGAAAACTAATACGATATGCAGCACAATACTCTCGATAAAATAGGGCATAGATCAGGAGAAACCGTACCCGAAGGCTATTTCGAGCAGTTCCGTACCCGGATGAAAATTGAGCTTCCGGAAAGGAAATGGGAACGTGAGTCGTCTGTTTCTGAAGCTATTGCCGACCGTACATGGTGGCAGAAGCTCAGACCATATGCTTATATGGCAGCGATGTTTGCCGGTATATGGTTGATGATGAACATGTTTACACTGTTCCATCCTGCGCGTACCGGAGGATTGGATTCCAATCCTTCACTCATAGCAGCCCTCAGCAATGATTCTTTTTTCAGTGACTATGTTACTCCGGATGTCGATGACTACGATCTGTACGAAAGTCTTTACGATTCCGGTTTTGATCCATCTTCAGTAAAGGATTGGTAAACCCCGTAACCTTAATTCTCAGTTCAGTATGATTTCTTTAAAACAGAACTATTTGAAATTAATTATTCTGCTGGTCATAGCGGTTTTTTCAGTTACACCTGCTTTCAGTCAGAAATCGTCTCCGCAGGAGCGTGAACGCTGGATGAAGGAGATGCGCCAGTATAAAAACGATTTTTTAGTCCGGGAACTCGATCTTACGGATGAACAGAAAGCAAGATTCCTGGAAGTTTACGGAAATATGGAGGACGAGACCGACCGTCTCAATCAACAGACCCGGGCTTTGGTTCAGTCAGTCGAAAAGAAAGGCGACCAGGCTACCGATCTTGAACGGGAAAAGGCTGCCGAAGCAAGCTTTGAACTGAAATCAAGAGAAGGCGCTGTTGAAATGAAATATTACCGGCAACTAAAGGAAATTTTAACACCGAAACAGTTACTTAAACTTCGTAAGGCTGAGCGTAAATTCACGCGTGAACTGATGAAACATCAGCCGAAGCATAAGAAATAAGCAGTATAACCTTTACATATTAACAAATATGGGATTCTCGAGAATTAAAGGATGGCTCGTTGCCATCCTTTTGTGTTTTTTTTCGTCAATTAGCATGAAAGTTCATTCGTCAACACCCGATTTCGCTTATCCTCAAACCGTATTGCAATCCGGTAGAAGCGATCTTGAGCGTGCAATCGCTTCCAACGATGAGAAAGAAGCACTAAGGGCACTGATTAATCTGGAGATCGCTCAGATTATGATCAATACTGACAGTACATCCTCGACTTTACGGATGATGGAGGGAGTCATAAGCCGATTCTCCGACCCGGCGATGCGTTCGTTGGGTTTCATACTTATGGCTGATATATACCGTTCCGTTTATCAGAATGACAGGTGGACATACGACCGTAGGGAAATTCCTGCCGAGCCGTTGGATGAAAATTGTCTTCTCTGGAGCGGTGATCAATTCCGTAATGTGATTGAAGGTTATATTACTGAAGCATTGCAACCGGTTAATGAGTTGTGCGACAGAAAAATCAAGGATTATCCGTCACTTATAAAAATCGACAGGGAATCACTGCCGTATTATCCCACACTCTATGATTTTGTCTGCGCTCACTCATTGGAGTGTCTTAATCAGTTGAATCAGATTGATAATATCCTTCCGATCTCCCGTCTTAATTCAATCCCTTTGGCGGGCAAAATTTCTTCAAATGAGTCTGTCACTGCACGTATCCTGAATATTTATGGATCACTTCTCGAAGTAAATCGTGACAATCCCGCTCCTACGGTGATGAACCGACTCGGTCTGTTGGCATTCGTTTATTCGCATGTCTATAGGTCTGCCTCCTTAAATTATGATGAGGCTGACCGTATATACCGGCGTGCTTTAACCGAATTATACGAGACGTACAAAAAGACAGAATGGTCGGGTGACGTATTGATTGAGATCGGTTCCCGAACCGATTATTCCGATCTGAATACTCCTGATATTCAATGGCTCTATGATGCTCTGAACTATAACATCAGCAAATTCCCTGCATACTGGCGCCTTGATCAGCTTAAGAGCTGTTCCCACAACCTGACATCGCCGAGAGTCGAATTATTCTATAATAATTTTACAACTCCGGGAGTGACAAGGAAGTGTGAGGTGAATATGTCGAACCTGACTTCAGTAGTTCTTGATATTTACGATGTTTCGTCAGTTGCCAAGCATGGTGATTATTATCTGCAATTCATCAAATTCAGCAATTGTCCGCGTCTTGAACCTCTTACAATACGGACTTCCGGTAGCAAGCCTTTCACATCCCGGATGAGTGCGGACATTAAATTCACCAAACCGGGAGCATATGCTATCGTGCCGCGTGCCGCTTCAGGAATAGAAGTCCGCAAGGATCAGACCTATCAGGTAATAAGATGCACCGATCTTTCATTGATTTCCTACACGAGTCAGTATCCGGTACTTGCCTGTGTGAATCCTTTCACCGGACTTCCCGAAATCGGTGTGGATGTCATGCAGACAGATACTCGTCTGAGTACGAATCCTCTGATAGCCCGGATAGGAACTGATGGATTTGCCGATCTGGAAAATTTGAAAAACAGTGTAAGCGTTTATCCTCAGAGAAATAACGATAAATATGCTTTCAATACCTATGTAAGGATTCTTTCAGATACCCCGGAAAAAGAGCTTTCGGCTCTTATATATACCTCGTTAGGTATTTATCATCCAGGCGACTCAGTGGAATTTGCAGGGATAATATATTCCACATTCGACCGCATTCGGAATGTAGAGCCGGATTGCGGAGTAGAGGTTTTGGTGCGTGACGCAGGTCGTCAGCCTGTCGATACCATCGTTGTGAAATCAGATAGCTTCGGTCGTGTGTCGGGTAAATTTGTTTTGCCGTCCGATTGTCTGACAGGTTATTTTTCTCTAACCTTCAGAACCATGGCGAATCCCGGAAATGACCGTCAGATTTATCTGGGTGAAAACCGCTTCATGGTTTCCGATTATAAGATGCCCGAATTTGAAGTTACAGTCGAACAGCCCAAGATGGATATCCCGGTCAAAGGTTCCGTTACCCTTATCGGACGGGCTGTCACCTATTCCGGTTTTCCTCTTCCCGATTGTGAAGTGAAAGCTCTCGTTAGCGTAGGTTCACGTTCACGGTGGTGGTGGAGCCGTCCGGAAAATCCTGTGAAATTTTTTAGCTCGGTTCTGAGAACAGGTCCCGACGGAAAATTCTCACTCGAACTTTCAGATTCTCTTTTGTCCGGCAGTCCTCTTCCCGGCGGCCTTTATACGGTTGAATTTCAAGTTACCTCTCAGGCGGGTGAGACTCAGCAGGCTTCGACCTCATTTTCGATGGTCAAGGCATATCGCATAGAAGTTGCGGTTGATCGAGTTATCGACAGGCGAACTCCCGCTCAGGTGAAATTACGCCTCACCGATGGTAAAGGCGAACCGTCCGATCTGCCGGTGCGTCTTGCTCTACGGAGTGATACGGTTACTGTGTGGAGCGAAACCCTACGTCCCGGTTCATATGGTATCAACTGGAACGTTGTGCCCTCAGGTACTTATACTCTTCAGGCATCTCCTGAAGGATACGATGCGGAAGTAAATACTGTCGACGGAATAGTACTCTATACTCCTGAGGACAGGAAGTCACCGGTTGACAAGCTTCTGTGGGCACCGCAGACTGCAATAAGCACTTCCGGTTCAGGAGCGGAATTGTTATATGCTGTCAAATCAGCTGAGCAGAATATCCTTGTTGTTGTAAGCGATTCTACCGGAGTCATTTCACGGGAATGGCTTCGACTCGGTCCCGGCATGTTTACTTATAACGTGCAGATCCCTGAAAACATGGAGAGTGTCACCGTGGACATGATAAGTGTTAATAATTTTGACTCGCAAGCACTTTCGTTTGTTGTACGGCGTGATATTCCTGTACCCTCAGTAAAGATAGAACTCGAATCATTCCGCGATCACGCCGTTCCGGGTTCTACCGAACATTGGACTCTGCGAGTGCGACGGACTCCCGGTGATACGGTTGCCGCTGCTGTCATGGCTCGTTTGTACAATGCGGCACTCGATGCTTTGGAAATGTCAGAGTGGAGTGGTCTGCCGGCCAAGATTTCTAAGAAAACGATTGAGTGTAGTTTGCCGGAGTTTGGGTACCGCAATAGCGTGCAGTACTCCGGACCATCCTACCGGATGAAATCATGGAAAACAATATCGGAGCCTGATTGGGAAACATATAATCAGAGTCTGTATCCTTACATGTTTATGCGTCCTCTGATGCGTGCCAACGGTGTTATGCTTAAGACAGCTGCAAGCAGGACAATGGATTATAAAGAGGCGGCTATGGTGACGATGGATGATGATGCAGTTGAAGTTGCTGAATCTGAAGAGGAAGTTGCTTATGCGGGTGCCGATGCCGGCGCAGCTCAGGTTGAAGGAGCAGCAGTCGACCAATCGGTTGAACCTGAAATACCATTTGACTATCGTGAAGGCGAGGTTCCTCTGGCATTCTTCAAACCTATGCTTACCACAGATAGTGATGGCACTGTTGTTATAGATTTCGATCTTCCGGAAGCTAATACAACATGGCGGTTCAATGCTTTAGCATTCACGCGTGATTTGCTTGGAGATAAGCTTTCGGCTGACATAGTGGCAAGTAAACCGGTCATGGTATCTCCTAATGTTCCCAGGTTTGTAAGGGTAGGGGATGAAGTGGTTGTGGAGTCACTGATAATGAACAACAGTGATTCTACACTTACAGTCAATACAACTGCCGAACTGTTCAATCCGTCCGACGGTCACGTCGCAGGCATTTCTTCCGAGGTTCATACAATCGCTCCCGGAGCGACTGCTACGATTTCGGTGTCGGCTCCGGTTACCTACGGTCCGCTTTTGGGCTTCCGGGTTAAATCTGTCACGGGAGTTTGTTCCGATGGTGAACAGCATTTCATCGGTGTCCTTGAATCGTCGCAACCTGTCATCGACAGCTATCCTTTCTATCTGAATCCCGATCAATCGGAATATTCAGTCAAGCTGCCGGAAATGAAACGTGATGCAAAAGTCGACCTTCAGTTATGTAATGATCCGCTATGGTATGTAGTGGCGGCTCTGCCCGGTCTTCTTGATCAGGAAATGTCAACTCCTGCCGATGCGGCAGTCACCATTTTTTCTTCAGCTGTTGCTGAAGGACTCTTACGTGATTATCCTCGTATAGCTGAGGCACTTCGCGTATGGCAGTCATCCGACCGTTCGGAGTCAGCCCTCACATCGATGCTTGAACGGAATGCTGACCTGAAAGTAATTCTTCTGAAGGCTACTCCATGGATGCTTGATGCAGCAGGTGATACAGAACGGATGACTCGTCTTTCGTTGCTTTTCGATGAAAAAGCTGTAAAGCGCAACCGCGCCAATGCTGTTTCACTTCTTGAAAAACTTTCCACCGAATCGGGAGGCTGGAAATGGATAACTCAGTCGGAGAAACCTTCACTTTGGGCTACAGCACAGGCACTATCGGTTCTCGGAAGATTGGAATGGCTTGGATATATGCCCGATGACAGCCGACTTGTATCAATGATCCGTGCAGCTTTATCGTATGCAGATAAAGAGGAAATCGAACTGTTTGCCAAGTATCCTCGCGGTTCATATCTCAATTATGTTTTTGTGAGAAATCTCTTCAAGAGTGTCCGGATGTCCACCGGAGTGCAGTCCATCGTTGCTGCAACGTTACAGAATGCAATACGCGACTGGAAAGATTATTCCTTGGTCGATAAGGCAACTGCGGCTATACTCCTGACTGATAATGGCAATAAAGCAGTGGCTAAACAGATTATCGCTTCTATCGCACAGTTTGCCGAGAATGACTCTCAGCGCGGAATGTGGTGGCCCTCGCTTACAGGCAAGTGGACAGGCACTTATAACGACCTCGCCTCTACGGCATTGATTCTTGAGGCTTTTGACAGAGTTGAACCCGGCTCAGAGAATACAGAACGTATAACTCAATGGCTTATAATGCAGAAAGAAGGACGTGACTGGGGTAGTAGCCCTGCAACCTCGATGATTATTGCCGATATTCTCCGTGTGTCGGACCGCTGGCTCGAATCAACCGGATCGGTATCTGTAACTCTCGGAGGCAAGAAGATTCCTGCCGGTGAAGCGGAACGTTTCACGGGTTCGATACGTACCGATCTGTCATCTTACAAACCGTCCGGCTCAAAATTAAATATCAAGCGTACGGGAAATGCTCCGGCTTGGGGTTCGGTTATTTGCCGATATACCGAACTTGCTACTGAAATTGAGGCCCATCAGACTGAAGCAGTGAAAATCACCAAAAACTTCTATCGTCAGAAAGCTGAATCCGGCGAATATGAGAACTGGACATCTTCAGATATCCTTTCTGTTGGCGACCGTGTGAAAGTAGAACTTGTTATCGAGGTCAACGAGGCTATGGATTATGTGGCGGTTATCGACAACCGCCCTGCATGCCTGGAACCGGTTGAACAGTTGCCCGCACCGGTGTGGAGTGAGGGAATCTGCTTCTATCGTGAAAACCGCGATGCCTCTACAAGAATATTCATATCGAATCTTCCGCGAGGGGTGTACAGGATAAGTTACGACATGTGGGTCAACAATGCCGGAACATATACCTCCGGAATAGCGACAATTCAGAGCCAGTATGCCCCGCAGTTGACCGCACACTCTTCAGGAACTGTCATGACCAGTAAAAAATAACAGGTCAAGTTCCCTGAAGTATATTAGAAACATAATAGTGAAACAATTAATAACAGAAAATCATGGCTATCAATTTACAGAAAGGTCAGCGTATAGAAATAGGACTCCAGAAAGTTGGAGTAGGACTCGGATGGGATCCCAATACAAGCACCGGATATGACTTCGATCTCGATGCCTCGGCTTTCATGCTTGGCGAGAATAAGAAGCTTCCGGAAGATGAGTTCTTTGTATTCTATAATAATCTGGTATCGCCCGACGGTGCGGTTGAATCGTCGGGAGACGACCTCACCGGAGGTAACAGTGAGGGTGGTGATGACGAGACTCTGACAGTGGATCTCACCAAAGTTGACCCGCGCATTCAGGAAATAATATTCACGGTTACCATTCATGAGGCTCAGCAGCGACGCCAGAATTTCGGTCAGGTGCATAATTCGTATATCCGGATCTACAACGCTATTACCGATGAAGAAATAGCAAAGTATGATCTCGATGAGGATTTTTCGATAGAAACAGCAGTGGAATTCGGACGTCTTTACAAACGTAACGGCGTTTGGAAATTCGAGGCTATGGGATCCGGTTATAAAGGCGGTCTCCAGTTCTTCGTGGACAAATATGTCGGTTGAATTATAATCGGATATGGCATGGCAATTGAATTGAGAAAACCAGGTGACCGACACCGTATCAACCTTGAAAAGACGAAAGCATTTCCGGGAGAAATCAAAATCCATCTTGACTGGAGTAAAGGTGGATTCTTGAAAAAATTGTTCGGAGGCTCCTCAGTCGACCTTGATCTCGGATGTTTTTATGAACTGAAAGATGGTTCGAAAATGCTCATTGACGGTCTGCAGTTCTCACACGGACGCGGAGGCGGAAAAGACCAGGTGACACGTCAGGGATGTTATACTCAGAAACCGTTCATCTGGCATACGGGTGACGATAGAGGCAACGGTTCCGAATCAGGCGAAACTATCCTGATAAATCCTGACGGAGCCGCAGAGATAAAACGGATCGTCGTTTATACATTTATTTTTGAGGGAGCCGCACAATGGGCTCAGACCGATGCCGTGGTTAACGTTTCGGTACCCGGTCATGACGATATAATTGTCAAGATGGGAGAGCAGGACAGCAACAAGAGATTCTGTGCGATAGCTTCGATTGAAATCGGCGATGATAATTCTCTTGAAGTTCAGAAGCTTATTACATTCCATGACAATCATTCCGATTGTGACCGCCGTTATGGTTGGGGATTCAATTATTCTCCAGGCTCTAAAGAATAACCGGGCTGAAACATTGCAATGGACAGAATGGGTGCGGGGAACCCGGATACTGAAATATTTTAGATTTTCTCTATTAAGAAAAGTAATTGTTAACTTTGTAATATAAGAATTTTAAATACTTGCAACAATGGCGATAAATCTTGAAAAAGGACAGCGAGTGGCTGTAGAACTTCCCAAATTTACCATCGGTCTCGGTTGGGATACAAATCAATCAAGTACGGGTGTGGACTTCGATCTTGATGCGTCTGCCTTTATTCTCGGCGAGAACGGCAAAATTATGGAAGACGAGTTTTTCGTGTTCTATAACAACCTCGTTTCGCCCGACGGAGCCGTAGAGCATACCGGTGATAATCTTACCGGTGAAGGTGAAGGCGATGACGAGAGTATTAATATCGATCTTTCCAAAATCGATCCGCGAGCTACTGAAATCACGTTTGTAGTGACAATACATAAAGCTGACGAACGCCGGCAGAATTTCGGACAGGTTCGAAACGCTTTCATCCGAATTTATAACACTTCGACCGGTGAGGAAATCTTGCGTTATGATCTGGATGAGGACTTCTCTATCGAGACAGCGGTTGAATTCGGACGTCTTTATAAACGCAACGGTCAATGGAAGTTTGAAGCCATAGGAACCGGACAGAAAGCGGGGCTCGCTCAATATCTTGAAAAGTATAACTAATCTTAGAAACTATAAGTTATGGCAATACGTCTTGAAAAAGGTCAACGCATCAATCTCGAAAAAAACAATGGTTCGAAACTCACCGAGTTCTGCGTAGGCTGTAATTGGGGTTCAATTGTAACCGGCGGTTTTCTGGGATTCGGAAAATCCGTGCGGGATGTCGATCTCGATCTGTCATGCATTATGATTGATGCAAACGGAAACATAGTCGACCACATTTACTCTCCGCTTTACAGGAGAGAGTTCCTTTCCCGTTATGGGATGCCCGCTGGTAAGCTCGACTCATACGAGTATGCTCTTCATCACAGCGGAGATGATCTGAAAGGTGATGCTAATGGTGATGACGGACTCGACAACGAGATTATCACTGTAAACCTTAACAAAGTCAACCCGAATGTTCAGCAGATATTCTTTTTCCTCAATAACTGCGGTAAAGAGGACTTCTCACAGATTCCGTATGCTTCCATCCGTATGTATGAAGGGACTCCTGATCGTGTAAAAGAGGTTTTCGCTTCGTATAATGTGGCTGCGGAACCGCAGTTCAAAGGCATGACGGCACTGATAATGGGAAAACTTTATCGCCGTAACGGAGAATGGAAATTCTCTGCCATAGGCGATGCTTACCCCGATGCCAATATCTGTGAGACAATCAAACGAATTGTAACTAATTACGCAAAATAAATATGAGAAGATTACCCGTATATCTGCTCCTTGACTGTTCCGGCTCGATGTTTGGAGAGCCGATCGAGGCAGTTAAGAACGGTGTCCAGGTGTTGGTGTCGACCCTCCGCCAGGATCCCTACGCACTTGAAACAGCATATCTTAGCATAATAACCTTTGACAGTACGGCACAACAGGTAACTCCGTTGACCGAGTTGTCGGCATTCCAGCAGCCTAATCTCCAGGCAAGCGGATGTACTGCTCTGGGTGAGGCTCTCGCATTGCTCGCTAAGAAAGCCGATCAGGAAGTTACCAAAACGACTCCCGAACAGAAAGGTGACTGGAAGCCGCTTGTTTTCATCATGACCGACGGCGAACCTACCGATGACCTGAACAAAGGACTCGCTGAGTTTAATAAACGTAAATGGGGAATGGTGGTTGCTTGTGCCGCCGGTGCCGGCGCCAATACCGATACGTTGAAAAAAATTACGGAATGTGTGGTGTCACTCGATACTGCCGACAGCGCTACCATCAAGGCATTTTTCAAATGGGTTTCTGCATCAGTAAGTTCCGGAAGTATGAAGGTTGAGGAGACCGGTGCTGAAGCAACTACCCTCAGCGAACTTCCGCCTCCACCGCCTGAAGTGAATATAGTGATCTGAAACTGATATCGTGGTTGTGTAATGAGACGTCTACCCGTATATTTACTCATAGACACATCCGGTTCAATGCGAGGCGAACCGATTGAATCAGTAAAGGTGGGACTTGAGGCTATGGTCTCAAGTCTCCGCCAGGATCCATTCGCCCTGGAATCGGTCAATATAAGCATTATCACATTTGACCGTGAGGTGAAGCAACTGCTCCCGCTCACTCCTCTTGACGAACTGCAATTGCCCGAAATCACTACTCCCGACAGCGGACCAACTCATACCGGACAGGCTTTGAAGCTGCTGTGTGAAAAAGTCGACAGGGAAGTACACCTGAGTACTCCCGACCGCAAAGGTGACTGGATGCCTATTCTGTTCTTAATGACAGACGGTAAGCCGTCGGACAGTCAGCTTTACAAGGAGATGATTCCGGAGGTCAAGAAGCGTCATTTCGCAAGCATTATTGCCTGTGCGGCGGGTATGAGTGCGAAAACCGAACCGTTGAAAGAACTTACACCTGATGTGTATTCTCTTGATACTGTCGACAGTACCTCTTTTAAAAAATTTTTTAAATGGGTATCTGATTCGATTGGAGTGGGCAACCGCAGTATTGGAGCAACCGACAGTTTTGAACTTCCGCCACCCCCTGCCGAAGTCAATGTTATAATATAACTATATAAGTATGCGTAGATTACCAGTTTATTTCCTTATAGATGTTTCGGAGTCGATGGTCGGTGTACCTATAGAGCAGGTACAGGAGGGAATGCGTACGATCATCCAGAATCTTCGAGTCGATCCTTATGCTCTTGAGACAGTTTTTGTTTCCATTATCATTTTTGCCGGAAAGGCTAAAGTACTCTCGCCGTTCACTGAGCTATATAAGTTTTATCCTCCGATATTTCCGATCGGTGGCGGTACATCGCTCGGGAAAGGTCTTGAGTGTCTGATGGATGACATCGACCAAAATATCCGGAAAACTACTATTGAACAAAAAGGAGACTGGAAACCGATTATCTTTCTTTTTACCGATGGTAATCCTACCGATAATTATTCTGCGGCATTCCGGCGCTGGAATGAGAAATACCGCAAGCATTGCAACCTGATAGCTGTGTCGATCGGTGACAATGTGAATGTACAGACACTTGCCGGGATTACCGATGACATTCTGCTGCTTAAAGATACTGATGAGGAGTCATTCAACAAATTTTTCAAGTGGGTTACGGCTTCGATCATTACAACAAGCGTTTCGGTAAGTGATCAGGGTACTGATGAAGTTAAACTCGCTCCTACTACAGGTATAAATCTTGAAAAGGCGGATCCATCAGATACCGGAACGGTTGATGAGAACTTTGTGGTTCTTCACGGACGATGCAGGACTACAAAAGAGGAGTATCTTGTCAAATATGCACGCCGATTACAACCCATAGAAGGTGTTGAGATGTTTAATGCAACTGATTTCAAACTTGCCGGCGCCTATCCGATTAATAAGGAGTCCTACGAAAGCATGTCGGCCGGCGCACCTGTCAAAATCAATACTATGGAACTGGTCGGTGTTCCTGTATGTCCTTGCTGTGGCAATCAGTTAGGTGTGGTAATCTGTGAGTGTGGAAACATTTTCTGTGTGGGTGAAAACAAAAAAATCAAATGCCCCTGGTGTGGTTTGACCGGTTCTCTCGGTCAGGTTGCTCCCGGAGGAATGGATATTACCAGAGGATTAGGTTAAATTACGCATTATGAACAGAATGCAACGGATTAAGACTCGGAGGAATCATTATGCAGTCGGTCTCAATGAGACGGCAAGAATGATTGACAGGGCTATTATTAAAGCCGGAATTCCTGCCGGTGACAGGGAATCGTTCGTCAACTGGGCAATCGGTTCGTTGTGGAATACATTTAAAGAAGAGCGCATGAATCAACGAATGATCATAGAAAACGAAATACGTCAGATCGGAATACGTTTCCCGAACGGGACGGTAAATAAGGAGTACGAAGCTTTTTTTGATCTGCCGGTCGACCGGATTTCCGATGTTGAACTTGTCGGTGCTGAAAAGTTAGGACTAATTTTCGCTATCACTGACGACGGAAAGTGTTCGTTAAGTGGTAGACCATTGACAGCAGGTGACTTTACACTGAAACTTCGTTATAAGACGGTCGCAGGAGAACCTGTATCGGAGCTCTCGATACCGTTAGCATTTAATCCCGATCCCCGAAGTCTATGGAGGAACATTCCTACCGATCCCGATATTCCTTATTTCAAGCCCGATTCCGAATCTGCTTATGTGAAAGTGGAGGAGGGGAATGACGGAATTCATAAAAAAGACATGGTTGCTGCGAGTCAGCGTGGCAGAAGTCATGCCCAGGAAGGAAAGCCCCGCGACGACCATTTCAGTCTCTTTCACTGTGATGAATCCGACTGGTACATCCTTGCGGTAGCCGACGGTGCGGGTTCGGCAAAATATTCACGTAAGGGTTCCGAGGTAGCCTGCAATACGGTTATCGATCACTGCAGGAGCCTGCTGTTTCATAATCCTGATTTCGAAAAATCAATCCGTGAATATGAGTCTGACCGTGACAACAAGGATAAACGTACTGCCGTTACACGCCATGTAATAGACATTATTTATAAAGGTGCCTTGAAAGCTCATGAGGCTGTCAAGAAAGTCGCTGCTGCCAACGAAGGTGCGAGTCTTAAGGATTATGCAACGACTCTTATGTTTGCCGTATGCAAAAAATATGATTTCGGGTGGTTTATCGCTTCATTCTGGGTAGGGGACGGTGCAATGTGTCTGTTCGATGAAAGGAATAAGACGGCAAAACTGCTCGGTACTCCCGATGAGGGTGAATTTTCCGGTCAGACCCGCTTCCTGACTATGCCCGAGATTTTCAAAGATCCGGATGTTGTGGCAAAACGATTGCGGATGGCAATCGTGCCTGACTTCACCGCTCTTTTCCTGATGAGTGACGGAGTCTCCGATCCGATGTTCGAGACTGACAGGAATCTGAACGATTATGCAAGATGGCAGGAATTCTACAATACGGTCAAAAACGGTTTTCCTGCCGACGGGATAGAGGGTGTCGACCTTGAGGATAACAATGAAGCCGCTAAGGAACAATTGCTTAACTGGCTTGATTTCTGGAGCCCGGGTAATCATGATGACCGAACAATAGCTATTCTTTATTAATATGGCAAAGACTGTAAAACTTACTGCAACCGATGGTACTCCTGTCGAATTTGTCGATGAGGTAATTGGCAGTGGCGCAATGAAGGATGTCTATTTCAGTCCCGATAAAAGTTATGTCGTGGGCTTTTTCCGGACACCTCAGGATGCCAATGCCAAGGATCGGCTTCAGAATATTGTAGGCACTTATCGCGATAAGATTTTCGGACAGATAGGTGGCGATTATTGGGAAAATCTGTTCTGTTGGCCCACAAAGCTTGTCGAATGGAACGGTAAACTTGGAATTGTCTGTCCCGCTTATCAGAAGCATTTTTTCTTTAAGGACGGAATGTTCAAGGGTAAGGAGAAGGAAGGAAAGTGGTTCGCTTCCGCCAAACTCCGTAATAAATTCCTGACACCCCAACAGAAAGGAACCTGGCTTACCCATTTCCATATGTGCATTCAGATAGCGCGTGCCGTGCGCCGGCTTCATGCTGCGGGACTGGCTCACTCCGATCTGTCGTATAAAAATGTGCTCGTCGATCCGGAAAGCGGTCGTGCGGCTGTTATCGATTGCGATGGTCTTGTTGTTCCGGGCAAATATCCGCCTGACGTTGTCGGTACACCCGACTTCATAGCCCCCGAGGTACTCCAGACAAGGGGATTGAAAATCGGGGATCCGGGCAAAAAACTACCCGGTATTCCTACCGACCGTCACGCTCTTGCCGTACTGATTTATATGTATCTCCTCAATCGCCATCCTTTGCGTGGCGGCAAGGTAAACGATCTTGACGCTGCGAAGGACGAAGAGCTCTCGATGGGTGAAAAGGCTCTGTTCATCGAACATCCCACTGACAAGAGCAATCGTCCCAAGATAAAAAGTCTGGCGCCAAGCGAGTTGCCCCAAGGCGATGTTGATAAACGTCCTTATACGATATGTGGTCCTTATCTGAAGGAATTGTTTGACAGGGCGTTTATTGATGGTTTACATGACCCTTCGAAACGTCCCACGGCGGACGAATGGGAAAATGCTCTTGTAAAGACCACCGACCTTATGCAACCGTGCCAGAATCCCGATTGCGAGGCTCACTGGTTTGTTTTCGACAATTCTACCAAACCGAAGTGTCCATTCTGCGGAACGGAATATCACGGTCAGCTTCCGGTTCTCAATCTGTATTATTCACCTGCAAAAGGTAAGTTCCTGCCCGAGAATTACCGATTGATGGTATATGACAAGCAGTCGCTGTACATGTGGCATGCCAACCGGTTTATCACTCCTAACGAGCGCACGAAACCCGAAGATAAGAAACCTGTCGGAGACTTCCATTTCCACAACGGCAAATGGATTCTGATCAATCGCCGTCTTCCCGATATGTGGGATGTCACGGAGCAGCCGAAGCGTCAGATCAAAGTAGGGGAGTATGTGGAACTTACTGATGGACGTAAAATTCTTCTTTCCGGCGATGATGGCGGACGTCTGATTGTCGTACAGCTTGTCAGCAACGATTGATACTTTTCAAATCCCGGTAAAAGAAATTATCGAAGTGAAAGTTACCGGGTATAGTCGAAAAAATCAAGTAAAATGGTGAATATTTCGGGTATACCCGTAAAGAATATGTTAATCACTTGGTCTGGTCGAGGTAGTCTGCCGGGATGGTGGAGGCGCTTCCGTCGCGGGTAGCTATGTATCCCGGCGACATGATTTCGATACCGGCTTCGTTAAACAGATCCTGAATATTCTGATGTAGCTCCGACATTATTTCACCTATGCTGTCGGCATCTTTAATATACGCGTTAATCTGATAGCAGGGATAGTAATCGTGTAGTTCCGTCTCAAGTACAAAAGGCTTGGGATGTTCGAGTACACCATGTGTCATACGGGCAGCATTGATCAGCAGCTGATGCACCTGACGCCAGGGCACATCATAACCGATTGTGACGGATGTGTGGATTATCAAGCCGAATTGTCGTGCCGATGCGCTGTAATTCACGGTATGCGACGACATTATAAATGAGTTCGGTATTGTCACAACTTCGTTTTTCGGAGTACGGAGCCTTGTCACAAAGGGAGTCTTCTCAATGACATTTCCTGTTGTATCGTTCAGTTTGATCCGGTCACCGATTTTAAACGGTCTCATATAAGTTATGACGAGTCCGGCGATTATATTACCGATAACCGTACTCGAACCGAGTGAGACTATCAGTCCGACAAACACCGATATACCCTGAAACACACCGGAATTAGCTCCGGGCAGATAAGGATATATCATGGCAACCATAAATGCGTACAGCAGAAACCGTACGATGTTGAAAGTGGGTTGCGCCCAGTCGGGGTAGAAGCCTGATATTTTCAGTTTCTCATTCTTTATTTCATTTGATATGTAGCGTAAACCTTTAATTATATATCTGATGCAGAACCATATCACTAATATAATGAAGAGATTGGGGATATAATCGACAATGGATTTCAACACCATCTTTACCGGCTCGATGATATAAAGGAATATTGTCATGGCGAGCTTTTCGGTTTTCGGGAATATCGCGAATATCATCGGTACACTGATCATAAGCTGTATCAGCAGAACAAAATAACGCACGATATTACTCAGAAATATCATGATACGTCCCAACCGGCGCGTGTTAAGCAACTCATAATCATGAATTATGACCGGTTTAAGCCGCTGCTGTTTAAAGCGTATTATCTGACGCCGCAATTTGCGGAACAAGAAGTTGGTAAGACGGAAAAGTAAATATTGCAGAACAATGACCAGTATAAACAGTGCGCCCCGTTTCACTATTTCCCAAAAATTGTAGCTTTCCTTAAGGCTTTTAATTTTCGCAGACAATACAGGCATATATTCTTCAGCAAGTTCTTGACGGCTTACACCAACCCACATCGCATCCTTGTCGGTTATGCTTACAATCACTTTATCCCCATACATTATGTCCACGTAACCGTCATTGTCAAGCAAATACACCGAATCGCGTTTCAAGCGCTTGTCTTTCCCTATCTTCACAAGAATTTCCTGGGTCATTTCCGCACGGTCAGTTGCGGAATAACCACCTCTTTCGGCATAAAGCATGAAAAGGGTATCATTATCGATAGTTACCGGAACACCGGGGGTGATTGCTCTAAGCGAATCTATACGGTGACGTTGATCGGCAAGTTTCGTGGAATCGGATATATGGTTGTGATTACGCACACTGTCGAGTGCGTTACGCAGCATCTGTTCATTATTTTTCAGTCGCTCAAGTTGAGCTGCCATTTCGAGTATACGTATTGAATCCTGACGGTATCTTTCATCAAGGGTCATTGCATTCTCTCCGGTGACGGAATCGGCAGTTGATGTGAGTTCGCTGAATGTTGCCTGAAGCAATTGTTCAGCTTTTTTAATCAGTTGCGCTTCTGCAGGCGCCGAAGTGGCGAGAAATCCTGTCAGTAGCAATAAATATGTAAGTATATTGTGCATGTTCGGTCGGTTGAAATTAGAATTTTTGCAAAGATATATATTTTTTCGATGAATTTATATAATTTTGCATAATCATATATAAGGTGTATTTGCTATCTTGTCAATAATGAATGCTGTAAACGGAAAAAGAGTTATTGGAGCTCATTTAGCCATCCTCCTGGCAAACATTGCGTGGGGTCTCATGTCTCCTTTCACGAAAGATATTCTTCTGTCAGGTACCATCACTCCGCTTGCACTTTCCGGACTCAGAATAACGGGCGGGGCATTGTTGTTCCTGATTTTCTCTTTTTTCCTGCCTGAATCTGTTGAAGCCAATCAGCGTATTGACAGGAAGGACTGGCTGAAAGTCGTAATATGCTCGGTACTCATTATCAGTGCCAACCAAGGATTGTTTATATTAGGCATAGGACTGACTAATCCGATTGATTCATCGGTGATGAGTGCCCTGACGCCTATTCTTACCATGATACTCGCAGCAGTCATCCTCCGTCAGCCAATAATATGGATGAAAGCGATCGGTGTGGGTATCGGCCTTGCCGGGGCTTTGTTTCTGGTTGCCGGTTCCGATACTGGAGTTACCGCCACCGATCCTCTCACCGGTGACACACTGTGCTTTATCGCACAGCTATGTGCGGCAGTCTATTATGTAATGTTCGACGACATCATTACAAAGTATTCGCCGTTTACGCTTATGAAATGGATGTTTTTCATCTCGGTGATGACTTATGTGCCGTTATGTATTCCCGACATAATGAAAATAGACTTTATTTCATTACCTCCAACTATATGGTATGAAATAGGTTATATTGTATTTTTTGCAACGTTTTTTGCATATTTGTGTATTCCATTTTCTCAAAAATATCTTAAACCCACTATGGTGAGCATGTACAACTATCTGCAGCCCGTACTTGCTGCTGTTGTTGCCGTAGCTATTGGAGTAGGCACATTTACGCCTGCCAAATGTGTAGCTTCACTATTGATATTTGCAGGGGTTTATTTTGTAAACAAGTCTTCATATACAAAACGTGTAACGGTTTGATAACCATGACTTATTCACAATAAATCCCATCCGGAATAATTGTGGAATATTTTAACTTTTACGGACGTAATCTGCTACGTCCGCGACTATTTACCGGTTGCAGGGAAGATGTTAAAAACAATTAATTGCAGTTAAATAGCGTTTCAAAATGGGGGGGGTAAAAATTAGTTGACTACATTTGTGAATGTTTATTAAAACATCAAAATATACCTTATGAAATAAAATTCTATCTAATAACCGGAATTTAATCATTTTATCAATCAATTAATCAGTCATGAGGAAAAATCTAAAACCTTCCGTGACGGCAGTCATTCTGTTATCAGCCATGGTTTTGCCAGGCACCCAGACCCGGGCTGCCGACAAAAGCCGATCGGGTAATGCTACCGAGGTAAGCGCTCCCGCAGCTCAGCAGAACACTTCCAAGGCAAACGTTGCCCGTACTGTCACCGGTCATGTGTCAGATGCCAATGATGGCGAACCGCTCATTCAGGCATCGGTCATGGTGCAGGGCGATCCGAAGAGTACAGTCGTTACAGATGTTAACGGCGACTTCTCGATTAAGATCAAGCCCGGAGTCAAGAATCCTATTCTTGTAGTCTCTTATCTCGGTTACGAGAAAGGACTTGTACCTGTCGAAGACCTTGCAAACCTTGAGATCACACTTAAGCCTGAAGCAAACACCCTCTCAGAGGTCGTTGTCGTTGGTTCCGGTGTTCAGAAGAAAGTATCGGTGACCGGTGCAATCTCTCAGGTGAAAGGTGACGAGCTCCGTCTGTCATCATCTACTCTTACCAACAACCTCGCCGGTAAGTTTGCGGGTGTGTATGCAAACAATACTTCAGGTCAGCCCGGTACAGGCGCCGACTTCTACATCCGCGGTATCTCTAACTTCTCAAACAAGAGCGCTACTCCTCTTATCCTTCTCGACGATGTTGAAATTTCGGCAAGCGACCTTAACTATGTTCCTGCCGAGAACATCGCCAGCTTCTCTGTACTGAAGGACGCATCCGCTACCGCTATCTACGGTGCCCGTGGTGCGAACGGTGTAATGATCATCACCACCAAGGGCGGTGACTACAACACCATGACCAAAGTGAACGTTTCTCTCGAAAACGCTTTCAACTTCCTTGACGATCTGCCCGACTTCGTTGACGGTGCCACTTACATGGAACTTTACAACAAGGCACAGTTCTACCGTACACCCGGTCAGGCTGCAACCTACTCCGATCTTGAGATCGAACGCACCCGTTCAGGGGAAAACCCGTATCTCTATCCGGACGTTGACTGGGGCAAGACTCTCTTCAAGAAAATGGCAACCCGCCAGCGTGCCAACATCAACGTATCGGGTGGTGGTAGCAAGGTGAAATACTATATGTCACTCGAAGTGCTCCACGAGAACGGTCACTATAAAACCGAAAAACTGTATTGCTGGAACAACA
>CAZKSF010000016.1:0-48301 GCA_964555405.1 uncultured Bacteroides sp. | reverse complement strand
AGACATGTGGTCAACCACTTCACTGGAAATCGGAAATATCGTAAAAGGTCTGAAACTCATTTCACGCTTCACTTATAACATCGCTCAGAACAATTACAAGAATTTTACTCCGATAATTGATGAGCCCGGTAAGACCGACGAAAACAATACTCTTATTGCTTCGAATTACCGCACTGACAAGTGGATCTCCGAGACTACTCTCAGCTACGACAACTCTTTCGGCAAGCATCAGGTAGGTGGTCTTTTCGCATTCACAGCCGACCACTACGAATGGCGTTTCCTGCAAGGTATGGCATCCGGATTCCCTGACGAAAGTGATGCTCTTCAGTATTTTGGCAATGCAACCGAGACTCCCAGTGTTACAGATGCTAATGGCGGTTACCCCTACAATCCTGATAATAATATTGCTCTTGTAGCCCGCGCCTCTTACTCTTATGATGACCGTTACTTCGTCACCGCTTCATGGCGTCGCGACTATGCAAGCCGTCTTGTAAAGCAGAGCAACCACGGCGACTTCCCCGGTGTAACCGCTGCCTGGAAGATATCAAATGAAAAGTTCTTTGATCATACCGGCAATGTTAACCTTCTCAAAATCCGTGGATCTTGGGGTAAAGTAGGTAATATTGCATCCGTTCCTGTAGGATATAAATCAGGTGTTCTATCCAGCGACACCAACACATGGCATCAGTCCGAAACTCCCTGGTACGGTATAACTCTCAACAATAACGGAAATAACCAGCAGTACGGCAACATGGTATGGTACGGCGAAGCTGTCAATCCTAACCTTACTTGGGAAAAATCCGAACAATGGAACATCGGTCTCGATGCTGAATTCTTCCGTAACCGTCTGTCTGTGTCGGTTGACTATTTCGACAAACGAACCAAGGATCTTATCCAGCGTCAGACAGTTAACTGGCCCGACGCCATCGGTCTGTCAGCTATGTTTGTCAACCTCGGTGAAGTAGCAAACCGTGGCGTTGAAATCGCAGCTAACTGGAATCAGCGAGTTAACCGTGACTGGACATACTTCATTTCCGGTAACTTCTCGTATCTCAACAATAAGGTTATATCAACCGGTGTGATCAATGAAGACGGCGAAGCCGGAGTATGGACCGGTGGAGGTGGTTTCCGTTCGGTACTCGACTATATCTACCAGACAGAACAGGGTGGTCCGATAGGTCAGTTCTATATGATCAAAACCGACGGTATTTTCCAGAGCGATGAGGAAGCTGCCAATTATGTTGACAAAAACGGTAAACGCATTCAGCCTAACGCACAGGCAGGTGACCTCAAGTTTGTTGACTTCAACGAAGACGGTGTAATCAATAATCTTGACCGCCAGTATCTCGGCAATGCCGATCCGAAGACCACATATGCCTTTACATTCGGTGCTACCTGGAAAAACCTCACCGTAAGCGCGATGTTCCAGGGTGTAGGCGGTGCAAAAGCTGCTTATGTAGGTAAATCGGTTCTGCTCAGCGATGTTGAGGGTAACTTCAACCGCTCTGCCGAAATTCTCAACGCATGGTCACCCACCAACACCGGAAGTGACATTCCCCGTCTGTCGCGTAACGACCCGAACGGTAACTTCACCACTCCTTCCGACTGGTATCTTGAGGATGCCTCATACCTGCGTATGAAGAACCTTATGGTCAACTACAATCTCACTTCGCTGATTCAGAAGTGCTCACATCTGCTTGACCGTCATAGCCAGCTCAATGTCTATTTCTCGGCAGACAATCTGTTCACTATCACCAAATACTCAGGTGTTGATCCTGAATGCGGCGGATGGGATGCCATGAAATATCCTATCTCACGCGTATTCACTTTAGGTATTAACTTAACCTACTAATCCGAACCAACGATATGAAAAAAATATATCTTGGAGCTTTCCTCTTCGCCGCACTGTTCAGCTCCTGTAACGATTTTCTTGATACAAAGGCAGAAGGCAGCTCCACTAATGAAAATTACTTTACCAACGACCAGCAGTCCATCGATGCCATCGACCCGATTTACTATGATCTGAAGGAAGAGGCGATGTTCGGTCGTGAACTGTTCTGGGAACAGGGTGCCGCAAATGACGTTGTATGGGGTCGTACCCGTAGTTATAATACACTCGGCACATTTGAATACACCGGTGATGAGTCTCCGATACGCTCCTCTTATTCCCGGTTCTACACCGATATGTCGCGCTGCAACTTCATTGTTTCGCGCCTTCTGCGTAAGAGCAACCGTAGCGCTGTAGAAACCCGTACTCTCGGTGAGGCTTATTTCCTCCGTGCTTTCTGTCATTTCTGGATCGCCCACCGTTACGGCACTGATGAACTCGGAGTACCCTTCACCCGTTGGGAAGATTTTGAGGGCGAATATGACTTCTCGATTCCGGAGCAGCGCAAGTCTGTTATGGATAACTATGCACTCATAATCGATGACCTTAAGAACGCTGAAAAGTATCTTCCGCGATTCGAAGAATATGCCGAAGGTGACCGTGGTCGCGCCCATAAGGCAGCTGCCGTTGGTTATATGGCTAAGACATATGCTTACTGGGCAACTTGGGATGAGTCAAAGTGGAACAATGTAATCACTGAAGTCGATCGACTCGAGAATGAATATGGTCGTGGTCTTGCAGACACTTATGATGAAATATTCTCATGCGAATTCGAAGACTTCTGGAATAGAGAATATATCTGGTCGATCCCCTCGACCGGCGGTAATAACGGCAGTGGTGTAGAGCTTCCCGGTGTAATGCTCGAAAACAAATGCTGGGGTCTTTACAACGGCTGGGGTCAGATCAAACCTACTGAAGATATATATCAGGAATTCCTCAAGGACGGTCCAATTTATGATGAAGAAACCAAAGAATGGAAGATCGACTGGAGCGACTGGGATAACATGAATATCAAAGCTACCGCAAATGCCCGTCTGCGTCGTTCGCTTCTCGAGTACGGTCGTGGATGGTTCATATTCGGTAACTGGTGGGGATTCTCCTCAACCGCAGACATCGCAGCCGGATATCAGGTATACAAGTATCATGAAGCTTTCAAATATCCTGATGCGATTGCAAGAGGATACGTAAATTCCAACGGTGACTATCCTACAGTACGTATCAATTTCCCGCTTCTCCGTATGGGTGAAATGCTCCTTTTCAGAGCTGAGGCCAAGATGATGACCGGTGGTGACGGCACTGCTGATATCAACCGTCTGCGTAAACGTGCCCTTGTACCTGAATTAAAGACAACAGCCACAATGGCTGATCTTTACCACGAACGCCGCGTTGAGCTTGCGTTTGAATTCACAAATCACCTGTTCGACCTCAAACGCTGGCACCGTAGCAGCAATGCAGAGCTTAAAGCTCTCGCTGCAGCTGAACTGAATGCCCGTCCACGCGTTCGCGTTCATGAGAACCGCGGTGATATGAACTCAGCGTATACTATTGAGTATTACGGTGACTACGCCCTTTCAAAGAAAGCTTACAGCGACGACTACATGACTTTCCCCTATCCTTCGCAGGAAGTGGTTAAGTCAAACGGCGCACTCCGTCAGCTCAAATGCTGGGGAGGTAACTGATACCTATAACTTCAACAACGGAGGCAGGATAGCTATTATCTTCCTCCGTTGTTGATATTTCATCTTCACATAACAACCAATCAGAATGAAATCCGTCAATATCATATTATCCGCAGTTGCTGTGATAACCATTTCATGTACCGGCAGTCACGATGCGTCAACACCGGTCGATATGGTTAACCCTCTGATAGGAACAGGTGATCACGGTCACACATATCCGGGAGCTACTGTGCCTTTCGGTGCAGTACAGCTCAGTCCCGATACACGGCGTGGAAACTGGGATGCATGTTCCGGCTACCATTATAGCGATTCTACGATCGACGGATTCTCACACACTCATCTGAGCGGTACGGGATGCATTGACCTCGGTGATATTCTCGTACGACCAACAGTTTCTTATAAGGAACCTATGGCTTTCAGCCACAAAAACGAAAAGGCAACTCCGGGCTATTACAGCGTGGATCTCTCCGACATTGGCGTAAAAGCGGAACTGACCGCCACTACCCACACAGGTGTTCACCGTTACACTTACGATAACGGTGTAAACCCCGAAATTGCTATTGATCTCCTCCACAGTCTCGATAACGAAACTATAGATTCTCTCCGACTCTACCAGATTAACGAATATGAACTCGCCGGAATGCGTGCCTCAAGTGGCTGGACTCCCGGTGAACAAGTATATTTTACAGCACGATTCTCAGCACCTATCCGTAATATTGATATCGAAGATAACAGTGAGGCAATGATTACATTTGCTCCCGATGCATCACCTCTCACCGTAGCGATAGGAATATCCGGAGTAAGTGCCGACAATGCTCGTCTTAATCTCGACACAGAGGTTCCGACTCTTGATTTTGACTCTATTGCGAACGCAGCGCGCGACAGATGGTCAGACGCTCTTGAAGTAATCACTGTCGAAGGTGGTACTCCTGACCAGAAGAGAAATTTCTATACCGCTCTGTATCATTCGTTCGTCATACCCAATACTGTCAGTGACGTAAATGGCGAATGGCGACGTAATGACAATTCCTTAGGAAGCGGCGCTGAAGGGATAACCCATTATTCCACATTCTCGCTATGGGACACTTTC
This sequence comes from uncultured Bacteroides sp., assembly GCA_964555405.1. Classification (GTDB taxonomy): domain Bacteria; phylum Bacteroidota; class Bacteroidia; order Bacteroidales; family Muribaculaceae; genus Paramuribaculum. The sequence continues at coordinate 43,644 of CAZKSF010000016.1, read as the reverse complement.
CGCGCGTGGAATCCGCTTATGACCATAACCAATCCTGAATTAGTTACCGACATGATAAACTCTATGCTCGACATGTACGATGATATGGGCGAACTCCCCATATGGCCGCTTGCTTCGGGAGAGACAGAGTGTATGATCGGCTATCATTCTGCGTCAGTCATAGCTGATGCATACTTGAAAGGTATACGTGGATTCGATGCCGAAAAAGCTTTGCAGGCAATGGTTCATTCTTCCAACATAAACGGAAAAGGCTCCGCGGAATATGTAGCTAACGGATATATACCTGCAAACCGAACCAGAGAGTCAGTGTCATGTACGCTTGAATACGCATATGACGATTGGTGCATAGCTCGTATGGCTGAAGCTCTCGGTCATGAAGATATCGCTTCGGAGTACTACCGCCGGGCTACGAACTACGCTAACGTATTTGACGGAAGCACCCGTTTCTTCCGTGGCAGACGCGATGACGGAAACTGGCTCGTGCCATTCAACCCTGCGGACGCTGACCGATCGTTTACCGAGGCAACTCCATGGCATTACCGCTTCTTCGCGCCGCATGATGTGGCAGGCATGATAAGCCTGTTTGGTGGCACGGAATCTTTTAAGGTCGCCCTCGACTCACTGTTCAACAACGCTCCTGTTGTAGAAACCGAATTGAGTGATATTTCAGGGCTGCATGGTCAATATGCCCATGGTAACGAACCTTCTCACCATATGGCTTACCTTTACAATTATATCGGTGAGCCGTGGAAAACCCAGGAACTGACACGCACTTTACTTGACGAGATGTATCAGCCGGTGCCAGAGGGTATCTGCGGAAACGAGGACTGCGGACAAATGTCAGCGTGGTATATATTCTCGTCACTTGGATTTTATCCGGTGTGTCCGGGCAGCAACGAATATGTTCTCACGACTCCACTTTTCGAACATGCGACTCTACGGCTTCCCGGAAACCGAACTCTGACTATAAATGCTGAGGGTGCTTCTAAAAACAAATATATAAAATCGGTAAGCCTGAACGGAACTCCGATCGAAGCAGGCTTCATTACACATGATATGTTAATGCAAGGTGGAATACTCGATTTCGTGCTTGACAACAAACCTGACAAAGGAAGAGGCGTATCAACTATGGGTGTACCCTACTCACTTTCCTCAGATAAAATAGTCTCCATCCCTTACATCAAGGAAGATATTTATCTATTCGAGGACTCCACACCCGTAACAATTGCTTCAGCTACACCAGGAGCAGAAATCCGATTTACACTGGATGGCTCGGAACCTACGTCTGAATCACCTCTTTACACCGGTCCTTTTACTGCCGACCACACTATGACAGTTCTTGCCAGAGCGTTTAAAGACGATATGGAGCCATCACGCATAATGAATATGAGGGCTGTAAAGGGTGAATTTACCCCGTCAACTAAAGTCAATAATCCGATACCGGGTGTCGCATTCACCTATACAGAAGGTATATTCAGCAATGTCGCTGAAATGTCGAAGGCTCCCATACTTAAGCGGGGAACGATGGAATATCCTGATATTACCGGCGCAGACATTGACGACCATTTCGGATTTATTTTCACCGGATATATTGATTGTCCCATAGACGGAGTGTACACGTTCATGACTGCTAGCGATGATGGATCAGTTCTTGAAATAGATGGCAAAACAGTAGTTAATAATGACGGATCGCATGCAGCTATTCCGTCAACCGGAAAAGTAATGCTCCGGCAAGGTATGCATCCGTTCACCCTCCGGTATTTCGAAGACTATGAAGGTGAGGATCTCCAATGGGGATGGCAGATTCCAGGTTCAGATGTCATCGAACCTATTCCGGCAGAAGTCCTTTACATAAGATAATTTTCAAACACAACTATACTAATTATTCAATCACCAATGAAAAAATACCTTTTATTAGCAATTCCTTTCCTATGTGTGTTCTGCAGTAATAACACTGACAAACCACAACAACAGGAACCTGAAGTTCCCGGTTCATCAACAAATAATCCGGCAGCCACAGTGACAGCAGCTCCTATACGGGCTATGTCGTTCAACATCCGTTACGAGAATACAGGTGACGGGGAAAATGTGTGGGCAAACCGCCGCGACCGTGTAGCAGATGCCATCAACTTCTATGATGTAGATGTACTCGGCACCCAGGAGGTTCTCAACAGCCAGCTTGAAGATCTGAAAAAGCGTCTTCCTGATTATAGTGTTATCGGTGTAGGTCGCGAAGATGGTAAGACTAAAGGCGAATACAGTGCTCTGTGGTATAAACCGTCACGCTTCACCGTATCACGTTCAGGTAATTTCTGGCTCAGTGAAACTCCCGACCAGCCGTCAAAGGGCTGGGATGCTGCTTGCGAACGTATAGCTACATGGGCTATTCTCTATGATACCCAAACCAAGAAAGAAATTTTTGTCCTTAACACACATCTTGATCACGTTGGCGAAAAAGCACGTGCCAATGGTGTGAAAATGGTACTTGATAAAGTAACGGAACTCTCTTCAGGACGTCCCGTGATCGTTACCGGCGACTTCAATTCGGCACCGGAAAGCAATGTAATACGCTCGCTGACAGATGGAGGTCTGACCCATACACGCGATGTAGCCGGTACTGTATATGGTCCGGATTGGTCTTGGCACGATTGGCAGGGTTATAATTATGGCGGCAAGAGTCTGATTGACTATGTATTCGTTAAGAATGGTTTTGATGTAAAATCATATGGTGTTTGCGCCGAGACAAATAATGGCAAATACCTCAGTGACCACTGCCCGGTGCTGGTAACTCTCAACTACAAATAATAGGCTTATGTCTTTGAGTAATATCATAAAGACCGCCGTATTTGCTGCTGCCGGTATGATAATCGGCGTGCAGGGAGCTGTTGCGGAAAAAGGCCGTGACACCGAACTTACCTACGTTATGCCTCAGCCCTATGATGTCCCTGTTATAGAGGCTCCCAAGGGTAACAAAGTGAAAAACGTCATTCTCATGATAGGTGACGGTATGAGCCTCGCTCATATAGCTTCGGCGTGGTCGGCGAACCATGGCAAACTTTTCCTGGACAATTGTCAGGCTACAGGTCTCAGCCGCACTTGGTGTAATAACCGACTCATTACCGATTCCGGTGCCGGTGGTACTGCTCTTGCATCAGGTCATAAGACTAATTATCATTACGTTGGTGTAGATCCTGAAGGAAAACCGCTTGCTACCCTCAATGATTTCGCCAAGGAACGCGGTATGGCTAACGGTATTACAGTCACCTGCCGCCTCTGGGATGCTACTCCCTGCGACTTTCTCTGTCACAGCAGCGACCGCGATGGTGAGGATGCTCTCATGCTCGATTACCTTGACGGCACAGCCGATGTAGTTGTAGGTCCGGGATGGGGCAAGATGATCGGACGTGCCGACGGTCGTGATCTCATCAAGGAACTCCAGCAAGCAGGTTACAAAGTTCCACGCTCGCTTGACGAAATGGAGGCAATAAAAAGCGGACGCGTTTTCTGTGTGACAGATTCGTTCGACACTCCCCTGCCGGCAGTCCGTGGCAATTATCTTGAGCGTGCCGCTCTTAAGGCAATAGACCTCATGAACCAGAATCCCAACGGATTTTTCCTTATGGTAGAAGGTTCGCAGCTCGACGATTACGGTCATTTCAATGACCTGACACTCCTTATGGAAGAAACCCACGATTTCGACCGTACTATCGGAGCGCTTATGGAATGGGCGGCTAAAGACGGTGAAACACTTATTGTCGTTACCGCTGACCATGAAACCGGAGGTCTCACGCTCGTTGACGGTGACAAGGAGGAAGGTCGTATCGTATGTAAGTTCTCTACCGGCGGACACAGCGGTACTATGGTACCGGTGTATGCTTTCGGTCCCGGAAGCGAAGAATTTACCGGTATCTTCGAGAATACTGCGATTCCTGAAAAAATCAAAGCGCTTCTCTCGCGCTAATCTTTAAAAAACCGGAGGCGCAGAATACCTTTGATGGTACTGCGCCTCTTTCATTTTCAAAATCCGACATGAAAATCATTCGATCAGCGATTATTGCCGCAATCCTCAGCAGTTGTATCGCAACAGCCTATTCCCAGTCGTGCGGTAACGACGAAAAATATCATATCCCGTATAAAAATACTTACGTCAAGGAACCTCTTACGGCTGAAAACGTCTATCGTACGATGAAACCCATTGTCACCACTCCGGGGACATGGGAAGAAGCCCGCGGAATCCTGCCATCTCCTGTGTGGGCAGGTCACGATGATGAGATTGATATGTACTGGCGCGCTTGGGAGATAGCATGTGGAAATATACTGCCTCCTCAGGAGGGTTCCGGTTTTGTCAGTTCCTATATTGATACTGCTTACAACGGTAATATTTTCATGTGGGATTCCTCATTTATCCTCATGTTCGCCCGTTATGGCGCCCGTTTCTTCCCGTTTCAGAATACCCTTGACAATTTTTACGCCAAACAGCATCCCGATGGGTTCATATGCCGTGAAATAAAGGCGGACGGTGCGGACTGTTTCGAGCGTTACGATCCTACGAGCACCGGTCCGAACCTCATGCCTTGGTGCGAGATGGTATATTATCACCAGTTCGGTGATATGGAGCGTTTGCACCGTATTTTCCCGGTACTGTGTGCTTATTACAAATGGCTGCGTCTTAACCACACCTGGCAGAACGGAACCTACTGGTCGAGCGGCTGGGGTACGGGAATGGACAATATGCCTCGTGTCCCCGACGGTTACAGCCCCATCTACAGCCATGGACACATGACATGGCTTGACACTAATCTACAGCAACTTTTCACCGCCAATCTTCTTCTTGAAATGGGATTCTATATAGAACGATGGCAGGAAATAGAAGATTTTGAAGACGAGGCGAAAATGCTTAAGAAATATATTCATGACAACTTGTGGAATGAGGAAACCGGTTTTCTTCACGACCAGTATGCCGACGGCTCGTTATGTCCCACCAAGGGTATAAGTGCCTTCTGGGTGCTCCACACCCCCGAAGTAATGGATGGTGACAGAATGAACCGACTTGTCAGCCATCTCTCCGATACCGCGACATTCGCACGTACTCATATGATTCCTTCACTGTCAGCGGACAATCCTAAATACAAGGAAAACGGTCGTTACTGGCAGGGAGGGGTATGGCCCGGTACCAACTATATGGTCCTTAACGGTCTTGTAAAAAACGGTTACAATAAACTCGCCCGTGACATTGCCAAGAATCATTATAATAATGTACTGGATGTATATAAAAAAACCGGCACATTCTACGAATATTACGCCCCCGAAAGTACTGATCCCGGATTCATGGCACGTGACGAATTTGTTGGATGGTGCGGTTTGCCGCCTATTGCCGAATTCATCGAATATATTCTCGGTATACGCGGTGACTACATTGCCAACGAAATCGTATGGGACATGTCATTGCTTGACGAACATGGAATTGACCGTTATCCCTTCGGTCCGGATGGAAACATATCTTTGCGTGCCGCTAAAAGGGCACGTTCTACCGACGAACCGCGGCTGACTATCGATTCAAATGTGCCATTTAAACTGAACGTCCTCTATGGCGACGGGAAAACAAAGACCGTGAATGTGACACCGGAAATCAAGAATTACTGATGCCTCGATATTCTTTTTCAATTTGCTTGCTTTTTCTCCTTTTATCTGCTGTCGGATGTGGCAAATCACAACCGGATAGCGATCCGGAGGTGATTCCGGCACCATTGCAAGTAAGTCGGACTGACGGAGCTTTTTCTATTCCGGAAGAATGGAGTATCAGCATACCTCCGGGTTCTGAGGAAGCAAAGTTAGTAAAGGACTACTTTGCGGAATCATTCAATGTCATTGAAGGAAACGAGGTTCAACCACTTCTAAACCTGGAACTGTGCGACACATTGCCGCATGAAGCATACCGTATGACTATTGATAACGAAGGGGTGGTGATTCAGTCCTCCAAGTCGGGTTCCGGATGGTTTTACGGCATACAGACGCTCATCCAGCTCCTACTCCATTCCGACAGCGCTTCCCTTCAGGGTATGGTTATAGAAGATCAGCCGCGATTTCCGTGGCGCGGAGCGATGATGGATCACGGACGCTGGTTCCTTGGGAAAGAAGAAACGTTACGCTTCATTGATCTCATGGCATTATACAAGCTAAATGTCCTGCATTTGCATCTCACCGACGATCAAGGCTGGCGTATAGAAATCGATCGTTACCCAAGGCTTACGGAGGTAGGTTCAAAGCGACCTTATACTCAGATCGGACATAGTGACGACTCGGTTGACGCTACTTTTGACGGCGTGCCACATGGAGGATTCTTCACCAAGGATGATATACGCGAAATCCTTGATTATGCCCGTTCGCGTTTTATCACGGTGGTACCCGAAATCGAGATGCCCGGTCATGCTTCCGCTGCTCTTGCCGCCTATCCTGAATATTCGTGCGGACTTGGGAAGACCTACATTGTTCAGCCCGAATTTGATGTTTTCGATGAAGTATTCTGTCCCACTGATTCGACACTCGCATTTCTTCGGGCGGTTTTGGATGAAGTAATCGATCTTTTCCCATCGGATTACATTCATATCGGAGGTGATGAATGCCCCAAAAAAGCCTGGAAAGTTTGTGAAAAATGCCAGAAACGGATCCATGATCTCGGTCTTGAGGATGAAGATCAACTCCAGAGCTGGATGATAAGTGAAATAAGCCGTCATGTAGCCTCGCGCGGACGCCATATAATCGGCTGGGATGAGATACTCGAAGGTGGAATAGCTCCGGACGCCACTGTCATGTCATGGCGAGGCATAAAAGGAGGTATCTCTGCCGCAATGCAATCACATCAGGCAATCATGACTCCCCAGGCATACTGTTACTTGGATTATTACCAGGAAGATCCGGCGACCGCACCTCTTGCAATGGGAGGATTCACACCTCTGGATTCAGTGTATCTTTACGAACCGGTTCCTCATGACATACCTGATTCTTTAAGGCATTTTATTATAGGAATACAGGGAAATGTGTGGGGTGAATATATTCCTGATTCTCCCAAATTCGAATATATGGCATTCCCTCGACTGATCGCTCTGTCCGAAGTAGCTTGGAGTTCTCGGGAAAGAAAATCACTCGACAGTTTCCACCGCCGCCTACGCAAGGAATATAAACGCCTTGACTCTCTTGGCATAAAAGCATTCCGCCCCGATTTCATTGATCAACCGAACACCCCACTATGATGCTACCTCTGCTTTTAGCCGCCGCTCCCCTGCTTCAGTTCAGCGACAGCACATTTACCATACTTCAGATCACCGACATGCATCTCATGCCGGAGTCGTCGCTTTGTACCGTTACCGAACAGACTATCCGCGATGTTGTCGCTCGCGAACAGCCTCAGATGGCAGTTCTCACAGGTGATATTGTCACCTGCTCACCTACCTATAAAGGTTGGCAGCAGGTAATTGATCTTTTTAACGATCTCCGGTTGCCTTTTGCTGTTATGCCCGGTAATCATGACGGAGAATATGTCGCAAAACCTGAACTTTACGACTTTCTGACAGAGTCATCCCCATGGTACGTTGGTTCAACCGGTCCCCGTGGAAACGGCGACTCGGCTATCGAAGTAATCGGCTCGGACGGAAATCCTGCAGCCCTGATATATTGCATCGACTCAAATGACTATCAACCCAATCAGCTACTCGGAAGCTACGATTGGATTCATTTCGATCAGATAGAATGGTATCGCGACACAAGTGCCGGATACACTCTGCGCAATGATGGCAAACCACTCCCGGCTCTCGCATTTTTCCATATCCCTCTTATCGAGTATGCCGAAATAGCCGATTCTCCCGCCACATATGGAAATCGTCTGGAAGGTGCAGGTGCTCCAGGAGGACTAAACTCCGGCATGTTTGCGGCAATCATCGAAATGGGCGATGTTATGGGTGTATTCGTCGGACATGATCATGACAATGACTATGTTGGCATAACCAAGGGAATTGCCCTCGGATTCGGGCGCGTAGCCGGCGCAGAAGCTTATGGCGAACTGGAACGTGGCGGCAGAATGATTAAGCTTTTCGAGGGCAAGCGCAAGTTCGATACATGGATCGCCACACCATCGGGAAATGAACCGGGTTTTTATTATCCGTCAGGACTGAACGGTGTTGAGGAAGCAGAAATGACCTATATTGAGGCGCCTTTAAAAAGAGACTCACGAAATAAGTTGAAATACGGAGTCGCATTCGAATATTACGAAGGACTTATAAAACATACTTCTCAGATTGATACTACGACACTTGTAAGAAGAGGTGTAATTGAAAATTTCGATATAACCGGCGCGGACTCGGAAGATCATTTCGGATACAAATTCCATACACTTATCGATATTCCCGAACGAGGTGTATATACATTCTATACCTATAGTGATGACGGCTCGGTTGTACAGATAGATGGAATAACAGTGGTCGATAATGACAGTGGACACAGTGTGCGGTACCGTGATGGTAAAATAGCTCTTGAACCCGGATTACACCGCCTTGACCTTCTTTATTTCGAAAATTACATGGGGCAGGAACTTGAAGTTGGATATTCATCACGTGACATTGATCCACAGACAATACCGTCATCTGTACTCTATATTCCGGAATAACGGGACACTTTGGTTCTGCATCACGATACAAAAAAACCGGCTGTGAATCTGATTGATGATCCACAGCCGGTGATTCTTTAACGTGCTATCTTAAGACTGGATGCACCGGTTCTGACCACATATATCCCGTGTTCGAGTTCTTCAATACTGAACTCCGATGACTCCGAAGCAATCACTTTGCGACCATTTACATCGTACACAGCAGCATATCCGGGTCCGTCAACTCTCACTGTCTTTGTCATACGGTCGTAGGTAATATTGCAATCACCTCCGGCGGGCTTAATGCTTTCAATGTTACTCATATCTGATTCTCTTACTGTCAGCTTGTCGAGACAGAAATACAGAGGAGTGTTTGGTCCATACGCTCCGGTGTCGGTACTGGTCATTGTAAAATAAATCTCGTCAACTAATCCGAGAGGGGTAAGATCCACGTAGCTCCATCCGCGTGAAGTAGTCAGATTTCCGTTATCGCAGGATGCTACTTTCACGTCTACAGTAGTCTCTTCTCCAGTTGGCGAAACACCATGGACAGTGAGAGTCAGCGAATCACCGTTTGTAAAAGCCCTTGCAAATCCATCGCCGTCGCACACAGTGTAATACGTATAGCTGCTGAGATTGACATACATACCCACAGCTTCATAACTTTTGCCATCGTTGAATATCATGTCGACAGGTCGTTGCGACATATACTGGCTATAATAAGCCACCAGATAAGGCATCTCCGGACTGACAACCGGTGCACCGTATTCGTTGAGTTTAACAGTTCCGTCCTCATTGAGCTGGATTCCACCGCTCGCCATGTTACTGTACTGATAGGTAATATAATCGTTTCGCATGGAGTTATCAGCCGACTTCGAAGCAGTAAAGCCCCACCATGTGCTCCAGTCGCTTATCGAACGATGTTGGAAAAGAAATACCTGACTTTCGATACACTCCTCGTCATCATCAAAGGTTCCGGTCCAAGCCCCGGTGGTAGTGTCAAATTCAAGTCCGGTAACTGAATGGGACAGATCAAGCACTATTTCTTTGGGAGTAGCATAAGAGGTCGCTCCAAGCAAACCTGAGATAAGTAAAAAATAAAATTTGTTCATAAATATAGGTTTATAAAAACATTTCCCGGTCGCGCTCTACCACTGATACGCAATCGGGAACATCAAAAAACCTATACCCTAAGGCAGCAGAAGGCTGTCACCTCAGCTGCAGTAAGAGTAAACCCATATTCCCGGAGTATCCTCAGTGTAGAAAAAGTGGCAGGTCTTCTGACTTATCCCTATCCTACGCGCCTTCCCGGCAAAATGCCAGTGACCTAATGCGTCTGATATTGTCCTTATATGGACGGGAATTACAGCAGCGGGTACTGTCGGGGAATCACACCCCGTTCCCTTTTAATGCTTAATCTCCCCCCCGACTCCTCGGGGGATAAAGCAACCATTTTCATCGGCAAATTTAACAAATAAGTTTTATCCGGCAAAACTCACGCTAAAAAAATACAATAACTTTTATTAGCGAATATGAGAAATATAATTTCCCATATCCATTCATAATTTTGTATTATAAAATGAAAATCAACTGAATATGGCACAAATCTCTTCTTCTGACATCATCTGCGCTACAGTAAGTTCAGCAGGACGTCAGCTTCTTTCCATCCGCATCAGTGGTATGACATCCATGAAAGCAGTCATCGAGCACATCATGACAACACTTGACAACTGTCTCGGACTGGTCACACTTCATATCAGAAATCTAACCGAAGGCTGGACAACACGTCATTCAATCCGGATATTCGGATAAGTATAAGCCGTATAACAACATAAAATCCCCCGTTACCTTATTTCCGGTTGTGGATACAAGGTAACGGGGGATACAGCGGAGAGTGGGAGAATTGAGTAATTATTCGGTCTCTTCCTGACCGATTGATATTCTGGTAAGTTCCATGAGCAGTGTTCCGCTCGCATCACGCAAATCGGCATGATCGTCACCTTCGGCTCTGTTAGCTGAAGTAACTTTTGAAAGGGCATCCAGAAATTCCTGTTCACGTGCCAGATCGGGACACATCATTCGGGTAACGCCAATGTTGCTGAAACTGATAGAGTGCTGCACATCCGGATTACAAGTAACTGTACCATTCATAATATTACAGCCGGTGTTACCGTGCAGACGGTTTTCCGGAATATCAATTACCATTTGTATTCCGGCGTCCTCATCAAGGACACGGTCGCCCAGCCGGCTTACCCTCCAGGCACCGTTTAGCCAGTTCAGATCACTTCTGCGTAAAACCATAGTCTGTTTTTTATCTGTACTATAAAGATTTAGTGAATATTCATCACCGGATTTTACAAGCTTATAACTGCCTATATTGTCCAACAAAGTGGAAACTCCGATTTCATACACAGCTTCCGGACAATATTTCATAGTAGAAAGATAATCGGAAGCCTTCCGCATTTCACCGTTCGAAGTGAGAGCGACAGTACCGTTTATAATGTTACAACCGTTTGAAGCATAGAATTTGGCAAGATAAGGATTTGTGGCAACCGTATCGAAAACTATATACGGACGTTCTTCACCTTTCACTTGCTCGCCATCCACGCTTACAGCTATCCATTCGCCATAAAGTATCTTATCAATCTTTCCGGTATCGACTTTCTTGCTTGATGAAGTCGCCGTCTGACCCGGAGTTTTATCTCCGATAACAGGTACATTCTGTAGTTTCTTGAACGTATTGCAACCGGTCAGAGCCATAGCGCCTGCCAAAGTCAACACCAGCAATTTTATACTTTTCATAATATAATCTGTTTTTGTTTTGGTTACTTATTAATGCGATATATGATTATAAGTGTTACACATACCGAAAAGTTCAGAAATGAACCTACAAAATTAATCATAAAAATCAATCCTTTGCTCCCCGGTGTCACAGACACATTATAATTTCCAATGATTTTTCACGTTATCAATAATATGACAATCATACGACAGATATTATTGCTTATCATTGCTGCGGGAATTGTTTTTCCGGCTGTAGCAATCGATATCAGGGGCAAAGTCACCGATGACGAAAATAAACCTATTGAATTTGTTACTGTCCGTATTGCAGGAACTGCAATAGGCACAAGTACCAATCTTGAAGGTGATTATCGGCTGTCAGCACCTAAATCCGACACTATTACTGTTGTTTTCACCTGTCTGGGCTTTCGCGAAGAAAAACGTCAGCTTATCGATCCTGCCGGCGACATCACTTTGAATATGCGGATGCATTCCAACTCCCGAGAACTTGGAGAAGTCGAAGTGACAGAAATCCGTAAGCAGACCGGATCGATGCAACGTATCGATCGCGACAGCTACCGGCTCGCTGCTGATGCATCGGGAGGCAGTATCGAATCGATGCTTTCTACTATGGCGGGTGTGAATTCGTCCAATGAAATGTCGTCGCAATACTCCGTACGAGGAGGAACCTATGATGAAAACAGTGTGTATATCAACGGTGTGGAAGTATACCGTCCCCAGCTTATCAGTTCGGGACAGCAGGAAGGACTTAGCGTCATAAACCCCGACATGGTAGGCGCAATCGGTTTCTCGACGGGTGGCTTTACCGCCGCATATGGCGACAAGATGTCATCAGCTCTGGACATTACATATCGTGAACCCGAGGAAATAGAGGGAACTGTCACACTGGGACTTATGGGCGCTTCCGCTGCTTTCGGACAATCATCGCACGGATTTTCACAACTTCATGGCATTCGTTATAAGCGTAACAGTTCGATGCTCGGCTCTCTGGAAACCAAAGGCGAATATGACCCGAGTTTTCTGGATTATCAGACCAATCTGGTGTTCAAGTTATCACCAAAATGGCGTATCAGTTTTCTGGGTAATATCGCTGTCAACAATTACAAATTCACCCCTGTGACCCGAACTACCAATTTCGGCACATCAGATGATGCAAAACAATTCAAGGTGTATTTCGACGGTCACGAAAAAGATAAATTTGAGACTTACTTCGGTGCCCTGTCACTTACCCACCGACCTTCACGAGGAGCGGAATACACGCTTCTTGCATCGGGATTTCTCACAAACGAACTCGTCACCTACGATATATCGGGCGAATATTGGCTTGATGAAGCCGGTACATCAGGCGGTATCGGGGGAGAACTCGGCGTGGGCAGGTATCACGAACATGCACGCAACCGTCTGAAGGCTTCGGTAATTAATCTGTCATTAAAAGGAACGAACGGCATCAACAACCATACTCTTGCCTATGGATTAAGTTTTAACTCTGAAAAAGTGCTTGACCGCAGCCGTGAGTGGGAGTTGCGCGACTCTGCAGGGTTTTCACTTCCATTCGATCCGGGTGCACTGAAAATGGTCTACAACCTTTCGTCGCACAATGATATGACGTCAACACAGATTGCCGGTTTTGTAATGGACAGCTGGAAGGTATCCTCTTCCTCCGGAATGCTTACGGCAAATGCCGGAATCAGGTTTTCATGGTGGAGTTTCCATAAGGAATTCCTGGTGAGTCCACGACTTAATGTTGGATTCGTACCTGAATCGAATCCTAACTGGGCATTCAGGTTTTCTACCGGACTTTATTACCAGCGTCCTTTTTATAAGGAATATCGTCTGCCGGTAACTGATGCTGACGGAAATGTCAACATTATGCTTAACGACTCCATACGCTCGCCTCGCAGCTTTCATCTGATAGGTGGTGCCGATTATACATTCCGTGCCATGAACCGTCCGTTCAAGTTTTCGGTTGAGGCTTATTACAAAGCCCTATCCCGTCTTATCCCGTATGAAATAGACAACCTTAAACTGGTATATTCGGGCAGAAACGAAACTTCAGGCTTCACTACCGGCATCGATATGAAGCTGTTCGGTCAATTTGTTCCCGGTTCAGATTCATGGATCAGTTTCTCGCTTATGAAAACACAGGAAACCTTACGCGGAGTAAAGGTGCCGCGCCCTACCGACCAACGGTATAGTTTCGCTTTGTTTTTCACCGACTATTTTCCACGGTTTCCGAAGCTGAAATTCAGTCTTCGCGGCATCTTCTCCGACGGATTGCCCACTACTGCCCCACGAGGGAGCCGTGATGAAGGATATTTCCGAACACCGGCGTATAAGCGTGTCGACATAGGTCTTTCATATGGCTTGATTACTCCGGAGACGGGTGAACATACACGTTCCGGACTGCTCAGACATCTTAAAAGTGTATGGATCAGTGCTGATATTTTCAATTTGTTCGATATTTCCAATGTCAGCAGCTACTATTGGGTGACAGATGTGAACTCAATACAGTACGCAGTGCCTAACTATCTTACACGGCGTCAGATCAATCTGAAATTTACAGTCGATTTTTAGAGATCCCGTTTTTTACCATGAAGAGAATTGACCAGCAGACAATTCAACGGATAATTGATTCGGCAGATATTGTGGAAGTGGTCGGCGATTTTGTAGAACTAAAACGCCGGGGTGCCAACTACATAGGCTTATGTCCGTTTCATAACGACCGTTCACCTTCATTCTCTGTCAACCGGGCGCGCGGGATATGCAAGTGTTTCAGTTGCGGCGAAGGTGGAAACGCCGTGAATTTCGTGATGAAGATACGTCAGTGCAACTATGGGGAAGCATTGCGTTATATCGCAGCTAAATATAATATAGAAATTCAGGAGGCGGAACTTACCGAAGAGGAGATCCGCCGCCGACAGGAACGTGACGCACTGTATGCTGCCATCAGTGCCGCCGGAGAATATTTCAATGCCATGCGCGAGACGCCGGAAGGACGAACCGCTATAAATCAACTGACCGGCGCAAGAGCTATACCTTCAACTGTTTACGACCGTCTCGATATCGGATATGCCCCCCGATGGAACACTGCAATGCTCGAAGCGCTTGCGACACGTGGATTTACACCGGAAGCTTTATGCGCCGCAGGACTCGCGGGAGTGCCTGCTGACGAAAATGGAAATTCCTCCGGACCGGCTTTTGACATTTATAATGGAGTAATTACTGTCGGAATACGTAACCGTTATGGCAGACTGACCGGTTATGTAGCATATAATACCGACGGTAGTCTGTCCCCGATTCAAATGCCGGAAACAGCAATTTTTACACGCCGCAATTCAATTTCCGGCATATGGCAGGCGCGCGGAGCAATCGGACGATCCGGCGAAGCTCTGATTCTGTCCGATCCTCTTCAGTTACTCTGGGCTGCTCACGCCGGAATCGATAACGCCATAGCACTTTTAGTCGGAGAATTTACCGAGGAGCATGTTCGAACAATCAGCAAACTCACTTCAGATGTCACTGTTTTGTTACCTGCCGGAAGCCGTGCCATATTTGAAACTCTCCGCAGTACGCTGCCAATGCTTGAAGCTGAAATTAATGTAAAAGTTGTTTCGTTGCCTTCACCGCACACATCGCTTGTTTCGTTTGTCGACGCCAATACGTCGGATGCCGTGACATCCTATTTGAAGAATCAGGCAAAGGACATGGTACTGTTCCGTATCGAAGCTCTTCGCCGGGCAATAAAATCATCTGCAAAAAACGCTTATCGCACCCTTTTCGATGACATTATAATCACTGTCAGGGCAGTCCGTTCGCCATTGTTGCGCGACGCTTACATAAACGAACTGTCGGATGCGACCGGACAAAACACATCAAACCTCGTACGGCTTTTATAACTGTTTTACTGGAGGCAACGAGTCAAACAAACGGGAATAATATTCGGCTTTACGATCCAATGCCAGCGGATAGGCGCGGCTCGTCGACGGCATACGCCATATTTTCAGACCATTTTCCGACATCACGTATTCGCCCATCGACGGCACTTCCGTACCTGTAATGGATGCGAGTACTTGTGCGGCTTTCTCTCCTGTCGTTGCAAGATTGTGGCAATCGGGCATACGCGTCAATACATCATTGAGTGCGATAGGTTCCACTATTTCAAGAAATTTGTCGGAAGCGTTTCCTTTAAGGCGCCGTGCCTTATGTCCGGTATCACCAAGAGCTATTCCCTCCCTGACAAGAAGTCGTACTATGGCATCCAGATCGAAACCTTTACGGTCAGGTAACAGAAGGGCATCGCGGTCACCATAAAAAATATACCCCATGATCCTCCAGAAGTCATTTATCTTGTTGGGATAAAAAAAGTTCATTGACCACCGTGACTGCGGAGGCGGAAAAGTCCCGAGAATCATTACACGCGCTCCATCAGGGATAAACGGCTCCCACGGATGTGTTTCAAGCTCCATATAATGTATAAAAAATTACCTCCGGAGAAAAACCGAATGGTCACTCCGGAGGATAAATAAGGTTATTTAGTCCGTTTTTCAAGCTTTGACACGCTCCACATACGAACCGTCGCGAGTATCGATGCGAACACGGTCGCCGATATTGCAGAACAAAGGAACGCGAACTTCTGCACCGGTCTCTACTGTAACGGGCTTCAGTGTGTTTGTAGCTGTGTCACCCTTGATACCGGGTTCGGTATAAGTGATTTCGAGCACAACGCTGGTGGGCATTTCGCAAGTGAGAACAGTCTCGCTTTCAGCATGAACCATAGCCTCACAGATATCACCGTCTTTAAGGAACTGAACACCTTCGATGCTTTCACCGGGTACGATGATTTCTTCCCAAGTTTCAGTATGGAGGAAGTGATAACCCATATCGTCGCGATAGGAGAACTGATAGGGACGACGCTCGATGCGTACCTCCTGAACTTTCACACCAGAGTTCCAGGTCTTGTCGATAACACGACCGGTCTTTACATTTTTCAGCTTTGTACGAACGAAAGCCGGACCCTTACCGGGTTTAACATGAAGGAATTCAACGATAAAGAAGTAGTTGCCATCGATATCGAGGCACATTCCGTTTTTAAAGTCAGCAGTAGTTGCCATAAATGGTTATATTGTACTTACAATGAATTGTGCGTTACACTTGGATTTTCTTTTACATTAAATCCAATCTGAGATTTGCGACCACAAAGATACAAAGAAATATGGTATTTATAGTGACACTATAGGAAATTTTTACTATTTTCGCATCACTTTTCAATCGTACCATATCAATGAACGAAGCTGCCATAAGTCAACTTTACCTTAAGGACACTGCATTCGCCAATCTGATGCAGCGCCGCATATTTAATGTTCTGCTTGTCGCCGCACCTTATGATGCATTCATGATGGAGGAAGACGGCAGAATCGAGGAACAACTCTATTTTGAATATGTAGCGCTGAATCTGAGTTCGCCTCCTCGAGTTACTAAGGTAAGTGATCCTGCTGAAGCTTTGGCACACATAGCCGAAAAGCACTTCGATCTGGTCATCGTAATGCCGGGCGGTGATATAGCCGAAACTCTGATTGGGGTACGAAACATCAAGACTGCACATCCCGACCTTCCCGTAGTACTGCTGACCCCCTTCTCTCGCGAAGTATCGCGCATACTGAGTAAAGAAGACCTTTCGGGAGTTGACTACGTGTTCAGTTGGCTTGGCAATGTCGACCTTCTGCTTGGTATTATCAAACTCATGGAGGATCGCATGAACGCTGACTATGACATAAATGAAGTAGGTGTTCAGACAATAATACTTGTCGAGGACTCCATACGGTTCTATTCGTCGGTCGTTCCTCATATCTATAAAAAACTGCTAAAACAGTCGTTCGAAGCATCAACTGAGGCTTTGAACGAGCATGAACAGATGTTGCGCATGCGTGGTCGTCCGAAAGTACTTCTTGCACGCACATATGAGGAAGCTATGGAACTTTATCAACGATACGGCGATAATATACTTGGGGTCATTTCCGACGTGTCATTTATGCGAGGCGGAGTTAAAGACCAGAAAGCCGGAATCCATCTCGCAGAGTTCCTGAGACAACGTGATCCTTATCTACCGATAATCATTGAATCATCCGAAGAACGTAACGCTGTCGATGCCGAACGTCTGGGATGCGTGTTCCTTGACAAAAACTCAAAAAAGCTCCCCGTCGATCTGGCAAAAGCGATGCGTGAGCAATTGCGCTTCGGCGAATTGGTGCTTACAGATCCGAATACAGGCGAGGAAGTCATGCGCCTGACCTCGCTTAAGGATTTCCAGTACCATATATTTGATATTCCGGCAGAGACACTCCTCCATCACGCATCGACCAACGACATATCGCGCTGGCTTTATTCACGCGCTCTGTTTCCTCTTGCACGGATTATAAAGCAGCACAGATTCTATTCCGTTGCAGAAGCGCCGGCAGTACGACAGATGTTTTTTGATCTTATCGTCAAGTACCGTAAGATGAAAAACCGTGGTGTAGTGGCGATATTCCACCGTGACCGGTTTGATCATTACTCAAATTTCGCACGTATCGGAGAGGGATCGCTCGGTGGTAAAGGACGTGGTCTTGCTTTCATCGACTCTATCATAAAGAAGCATCCCGAATGTGACTCATTTGATGGTATCCAGATATCTATACCACGTACCGTAGTGCTGTGTACGGATATTTTCGATGAGTTCATGGCAACAAATAATCTTTATCCACTGGCATTGAGTGATGCCGACGATGAAGAAATACTGCGCCGTTTCACTGAAGCGACACTCCCGGAGCGTCTGACTGAAGACTTTTATGCATTGTTCGATGTTGTTGACCGTCCCCTTGCCGTACGTTCATCAAGTCTTCTTGAGGACTCTCATTACCAACCGTTTGCCGGAATTTACTCTACCTACATGATTCCGAAGCTCAACGACCGCCACGTCATGCTCCGCATTCTGTCCGATGCTATAAAAGGAGTATATGCTTCGGTCTTTTACCGCGACAGCAAAGCTTATATGACGGCGACAAGCAATGTCATAGATCAGGAAAAAATGGCGGTCATCATTCAGGAAGTCATCGGTCACACTTACGGCAACAGCTTCTTCCCTGAATTCTCCGGCGTAGGACGGTCGGTAAACTACTATCCTGTCGGCAGCGAGCGTGCCGAAGAAGGTGTTGCGGAAGTAGCGGTCGGACTCGGCAAATACATTGTCGACGGAGGTCGGGCGTTACGATTCTCACCCAAACACCCGGCAGCCGCATTACAGACTTCGGAACTTAAACTGGCGCTTCGCGACACACAGACCGAGTTCTTCTCCCTTAACGTTCAAAATGACCCTAAAGAGTTCCTGACCGATGACAGTTTTAATCTTTCACGTAAATCAGTTCAGGAATTATCAGGTTCCGGCGCACTGCGTCTGACAGCTTCGACATTCGACAGACAGAACGGTATTTTACGTGACGGTGATTTCGGAGAAGGACGTAGAGTCATCACGTTCAACAATATGCTCAAGCATAACGCCTTTCCCCTTGCCTCGGCAATCGATTTCATGCTCTCGACGGGGCAGAAGGCAATGTGCCGGTCTGTCGAGATTGAATTTGCCGGAACTGTTTCCGACGGACGCCGGCGCCCTGACGGCACTATGCCTCCGAAAGGTCAGCTTTACTGGCTTCAGATCCGTCCGATAGTCGACCGCAAGGAAGTAATTGATCCGCATCTCCTCCAGTTACCCGACGAAGATCTGATACTCCGGAGCGATACGGCACTCGGGCACGGAACTATTGAAAACGTACGTTCGATAGTCTATGTAAGACCACAAAGTTTTTCGCCGTCAAATAATCGCCTGATAGCAGAGGAAATTGAAAAAATTAATCGTAACTTTACAGCCAAAGGCGAAAGCTATATACTCATCGGTCCCGGTCGGTGGGGTTCAAGCGACTGTGCGCTCGGTATTCCGGTTCGCTGGCCGCAGATAGCTTCCGCACGCCTGATTGTGGAATCAGCCCTGCCCGGCTACCGTATAGAGCCAAGTCAGGGTACACATTTCTTCCAGAATCTCACCTCATTCGGTGTGGGCTATTTCACGGTCGACCCCACTCAGGGAGCGGGTGTGTTCGATGTGGAATTTCTCGACTCACTTCCTGCCGAGGAAGAATCCGATTTTGTCAGAATTGTCCGGTTCAATGATCCGTTGGCAATAGGAATTGATGGAGTACATGGTCAAGGTGTCGTAGCCAAACCCTACACTGATAAAGAAAAACCAAGCAACAACGACTGACCGTATGGGAATTTTTGGAACTTTACGCAAAGCTTTCGGATTCGGGGCTGATGACGATGACGATCCGGGTAATATATCCGAAAGCAATGATTATAATCCTGATTCAACACCTGTTGTCTCTTCGACCGATTCTGCTCTCACCGGTACGGATCAGCTGAACGATAAAACGGATGCGACCGGTGAAGGTCAAGTCAACGGTTCCATATCCACCGATACCCGATACGACAATGAGGAGGTCGGAAAAGAATTGTCCGGCGAAGCCGTAAATTCATTGCTCTCCGACAAATCCCTTCCGGCAGACTTATTCGATGGCATAATTTCAGTGTTCAACTCTGCACTGCCTGATTTCGTAAGCAAGTGCATCAATCCCGACAGTCAACGGAAAAAGTTACTTGAAGAACTTGATTCGAGGCTACGTAACCGCCTTGCTAAAGAAATAGCCGATGCGCGGCGCAAAGGTCGTAAGGCTATGGCAGCTGAACGTGTAAAAGTACAGGAAGAACTTACCAAAGCTAAGGAACTGAACAAGATACTGAATGAACGACAGCAGAACACCAATGCTGCCCGCCTGAGCGCCGAGCGACAGAAACGGGCTCTCACCGATCGTGTTCATGATCTCGAAAACCAGGTTGCCGCTCTTGAAGCCGATAAGGAGCAATACGCTCTTGAGCGTCTCAGCCTGCTTAACCGCATCAGAGCGGCTTCGGTTGAGGCAGAGGAGACTCCTGAGAAACCCGCCGAATCAAAACCCGAAAACTCGCACGACTCCGAGATGCTCGCCGAAATAGAAACTCTGAAGGAAAACAATATAATTCTTAACGAAGCGCTGGAACAGCATAAAGCTCAGAAAAAAATTTCGGATGATCTGATACACACCATGCAGTCGGCGGCGGCTAAATCCTCTACCGAAGTTGAAGAATTGCGGACACGTGTCCAAAAACTGACCGATGCGTCCGAAGAGCTTGAAAATATGCGACGTCTCCTCGCCGAAAATGACGAAACAGCGCGTCAGAAAGATGAGCAGATTCTCGAACTGAATGAGACCATCAGGGCAAACCTTTACAACTACTCGTTGGAATCAGCCCGAATGAGCCGCCAGATTTCGAAGTTGCAGAACCGTATCACCGAACTTTCCAATCCTGCTTATGTTTCTGTCGCCGAACCACTGATCAATCAGGAGGATAATAACGCTTCCGATGAAAACACAGATGAGGCAGAACAAAAATCTTCGGTGACATCAGTTACTTTCAGTTCGGATGATTCAGTTTCAGAATCAACTGAAGAGCCGGTTGAAGAAAAACCTAAACAAAAAAGTAAACGTGGTCGTCCCCGCAAGGATACTCCGAAAATCAGTGCGATTGACGAACTGATGGAAGAAGGCAACGACTGGTTCGGCGCTACTGCCGATGCACCTCATCCTTCCGTAGGAAAGAAAACTTCGCACACTGACAACGACGATTTCGGATATAAGACACCTCCACGTAAAGAAGTACCCGACAATCAGGATCAACTATCACTATGGTAAAGTAAGCTCTCCGTTAAAAATAAACCAATCATTATGTCACGAACATTTTTATCGACAATACTTGTATCAATAGCAGCCGGAGCGATAACACCGGTCATGACTGAAGCAGCCACGACACGCATAACCCAGACAGCCATAGCCCCCTACACAGGACCGGAACGACGTCCTGCAACAGCCCCCGCAATGCAGTGGCTTGACGATGGAAAAACTTATGCGCGGCTCTCTGACGATCACCGGTCAATCGTAAAGGTGGATATAGCAACCGGCGAAGAAGCCGGTACGCTTATGTCGCTTGACCGCACACGTGAAAATACAATTGAGAACATCGAAGGGTTTGAAGTGAGTCCCGATGGCAGAATGATAATGGTATGGACAGGGAGCGAGCAGATTTACCGTCATTCGAGCCGTGCTTCACACTGGATATATGAACTCCATAGCCGCATACTCCGACCTCTTAGCGAAGAACATCCGCTGCAACAGTCGCCGGTGTTCTCACCCAACGGATTGGCTGTGGCGTTTGTTGCCGATAATAACATTTTCTTGAAGAAACTCACTTATTGGACTGAAGTTGCGGTGACAACTGACGGTAAAGCCGGTGAGATAATCAATGGTATTCCCGATTGGAGCTATGAGGAAGAATTCACAACATCTTGTTCGATGTCATGGTCTCCTGACAGCCGCACACTCTGCTTTCTCCGATATGACGAAAGTCGTGTTCCTCTCTATAATCTCATGATGTATGAAGGTACATGTGACCCTATGACTCAGTATGCCTACTATCCGGGGCTTATGAGCTATAAATACCCGGTAGCAGGACAACCGAACTCCACAGTTACACTTCATAGCTATGATGTGGACAACCGTAAGGTCAAGACAATCGATTTGCCGGATACACGCATTGAATATATACCCCGAATCGAATTCGCCCACAGCGATGACCGCCTGATGGTAGTTACACTCAACCGTGCCCAAAACCGCATGGAGCTGTATTCGGTCAACCCACGGTCGACAGTCGCTAAATCGGTCCTTGTTGAGGAACATTCGGCATGGATCAATCCTATTACCTACGAAAACATAACTTATGAACCGGACGGATTCGTCATAATCTCGGGCCGTACAGGTTATGACCATCTGTATTCCTATAGTTATTCTGGAGCGTTAGTCAAGACCCTTACTTCCGGCGAATACGATGTGACGGCATATTACGGACGCAATCGGGCAAACGGAGCGATGTATTATCAATCCACTGTTTCCGGACCGATCAATCGCGTCATAAGCAAACTCGACTCCAAGGGGCGTGTTACCGACCTCACACCCAAGAATGGCTACGGATCTGCACGCTTCTCACCCGACATGACATGGTACACCATTACCTACAGCAATGCCACTACCCCGCCGTCTACAATCCTGTATTCCTCATCGACGGAAAAAGCACGTCGTACTCTCGTTGATAATTCGAAAGGTGCCTATGCTGAAAAATATATGTCCGAACCTCACCGGCAGTTCTTTACGTTTACTACCGACGATAATATCTCGCTGAACGGCTACATGATACTTCCCACCGGATTCGACCAGTCGAAACGCTATCCGGCAATCATGTTCCAGTACAGTGGTCCGGGTTCGCAACAGGTGCTCGACCAATGGTCGATTGACTGGATGACATTTGCCGCTCACCAGGGTTATGTGATAGTATGTGTCGACGGCCGTGGCACCGGAGGCCGCGGAAGAAAATTCATGGATGCCGTCTACAGAAACCTCGGTCATTATGAGACAATTGATCAGATAGCAGCTGCAAAATATGCGGCTTCTCTGCCGTTCGTCGACGGCTCACGCATAGGAATCCACGGATGGAGTTTCGGCGGATATGAGACACTCATGGCGGCATCGGCCAAGAACTCGCCCTACGCTGCTGCTGTTGCCGTAGCACCGGTTACCGACTGGCGTTACTACGACACTATTTACACCGAACGCTATATGCTCACTCCGCAGGAAAACGCTGACGGCTACCGGGCTTCGGCACCACTCTGGCGTACAGCCGATGTCCGTTGTCCGTTGCTGATAATGCATGGTACGGCAGATGACAACGTCCACCCTGAAAACACGCTTCAATACCTCAGCGAAATGGAGAGCGGCGGCAACTATTGTGACTTATTGTTGTTTCCCAATATGAATCATTCAATAAACGGATGCGGCGCTCAAAGCGTTGTATACGCGAGAATGATTGATTATTTCAATTCTCATCTAAAGTAAACAACAACCATTACTGATGACTCAAAATCAAAGTACCGCAGACTTCAATTCTATTCTCTCGCTATTGACCGGATGGCTTCTGTCGTCAGGAGCCATCACGCTCGTTGCGGTACTCTCTTTATGGATTACCCGGATCTGGCTTCCGATTTTGACACTCACCCTCGCCGCCGGGTTGTACATGCTGGTACGCCGTAATAACTCTGCCCCGATGCCGCGTTGTTACGTAGTGCCTTATGTGATGTGTGGTGTTCTGACGGTCAGCGGATTAATAATGACAGTAATTGACGTGATTAATACACCCGCGATAATCCGGGATCCGATGCTGCATTCCCGCACCGGAGTGCTTCCATATATGGGTTCGCTGGTTTGTTATCCGGTTGCTGCAATATCGTTCACTTACGCCACTGCCCGGAGATATATGCTTAATTACTGTGTGGAATGCCGGATTCGCTATGGTTCACCGGCAGAACGCGGCATAATCGGTCAGCTTTTCAGTCAGGAAGGTCTGTTTCAGCGACGATTCATGGCTGTTACCTGCTGTGCGATGACACTGCTGAGCTGGGGGTATTATATCTTTGCATATATCAATGTCAGTCTTACATCTACTGACACTTACGTTTTCTTTGTTCTACCCGTTGTCATTTTCATATGTTGCGGAGTATATATGGCTCTCCGGTATCTGTCGTTGTTTTACTATTACGACCGTGATATATCCGGAGGTTTTCCCACTTGGACCAACAGCACGATTGTACGATACATTATTATCTGCGGTAATGAGATCATGTTGCATATCCCCGAAATCGACAATAATTCTATGTCGTTTGACGAAAACATCGATACACCCGCCATCCTTCGCTTCTCATATCGTAAAAACGTCGACACTTCATCAGCTCGCGCATGGTTTTTCAATCTGGCATCAGTAGACAGCAACAGCGATGTGGAAGTGCGCTTCATGTATTCAGGCAAGAGTGCGAGTGTAAGAAGCAATTTATTTCATTTTCTGGTGTTTACCCCCAATAAGGAAGATGTCGCAAAAGGTAGTCTGAAAGGCGAGTGGTTTACAATCCAACAGATTGAAAAGCTTATCAAAGAGGGTCGGTGTGACAGTCTGTTCGCGACGGAAATCAAACGTCTTTACACTATTGCCATGGCATGGAAGACGTACGACCGCGACGGAAACCGCCTTTATAAAATCAAAAAATATACACCGGGATTCCGTGTATGCGATATCAAGAAATGGGATGTCGATTATAATGATCCTCATTGGCTTTATGTGTCAATGAACAATGAGGACAAAAAGTTTTTCAAACTGCGCCGATTCTGGCGTAAACATATTTCGGGTATACGCGAATGAATGAAATGACCGGTATATCACCGCTTCTTGTAATAACAGGTCCTACCGCTTCAGGCAAGACCCACCGTGCCGTAAACATAGCGCGATGCCTGGGGGGTGAGATAATCAGTGCCGATTCCCGCCAGATATATCGGTCGATGGATCTGGGTACCGGCAAAGACATCGGGGAGTATGGAAATACACCCGTACATCTGATTGATATTTGTCCGGCAGGCTATAAATATAACTTATTTGAATACTTGCGCGATGCGTCGGCAGCCGCCGACGACATCGCCGCAAGAGGACTCATCCCCATAGTCTGCGGGGGTACGGGAATGTACGTGGAAGCGTTGGTCAACGGACTACGGTTGCCTGAAGTACCACCTAACAGCGAGCTACGTAAGAAGCTTGAAGGGAAAACTCTTGAGGAACTGACCCTACATCTGGCTTCAATGAAGCAGTTACATAACAAAACAGATGTCGATACGGTCAAAAGGGCAATACGTGCCATTGAAATCGAAACCTGGTACACCGAGCATCCGCAGGAAGCGGTGGCTGCCCGCATAGGGTTATGTTCACCGCGAAAGGCGCTGATAATCGGTGTCGACATTGATCGGGAACTACGCCGGAAACGAATCACTGAACGATTACATGAACGGCTTGACACTGGAATGGTCGACGAAGTACGTATGTTGCTCAATTCAGGTATTCCCCCGGAGGATCTCATATATTACGGTCTGGAGTACAAGTATCTCACCCTATATATAACTGGCGAACTCACTTATGAAGAAATGGTTTCTCAACTCGAAATCGCCATACATCAGTTTGCCAAACGTCAGATGACGTGGTTTCGTGGTATGGAGCGCCGCGGGCACACCATTCATTGGCTCCCTTTTACTCTTTCTGATGACGAGTTTACTGACACTGCAGCCGAACTTTGGAGCGATTTCCTGACCGCTTCCGGATATGGCGGTAATGATTAGCGTGCAAGGTGTGCCGGACGCAGAACCCATGGAAAAGGCTCGCGGATGACGAGTGACTTATCTTCCGTCACACGTTTGATCACCGCTGCGGCCTCTTCCGGAGTGGATACCGAGCCGGCAATCACATAATAAAGCGGTTCTTTCGTATTGACTATCATTGCATCAGTATATCCGTCATTAACCAGACGTTCGCGCATGGCTTTTGCATTGAAAATTTGCTTGAACTGCGCTACAACCACACAATATTTCTTTAAATTTTCACGTGTCGCGCCACCCCCTTCAGGCATCCCGACCGGCAGAGTGTGCATACTCATTGTATCCGTGCCGGCAACGAGCTGAACCCCGGGTCCCTGTGGACGGAATTTATTAAAAATAGTTGAATCAAGACCTCCGTCATTGTCGAATTTTTCTTTAGCCACTTCATAAGCGTTACGGTAATTCTGCTCGGTAGTCTTGCAACCGACGGCACTGAATCCCATCGCTACCGCCACAATCCATATCAGATTAAAATGCTTCATTTTCATTCTATTTTTTTCCTAATTCAATAACTTCAAGATCACAGACCCTGCCGTCCGCTACGTTAAAGCGCATCAAGGTACGGACCCGCTGCCACCCGTGCCATCCTGCCGCTCCCGGATTGAGATGCAGCAGTCCGTGTTCACGGTCAGGGATTACTTTCAGTATATGGCTATGACCGACAACCATCAGGTCTACTCCCCTGCCGCGAAGCAATGATTTCACACCCGGAGCATACTTTCCCGGGTAACCGCCTATATGAGTCATCCACACGTGCAGTCCTTCGATTTCAAATTCCAGTACTTCCGGACACCGCCGTCGAACTGTTGCGCCGTCAATATTTCCGCTGACAGCTCTTACAACCGGACAGATACCTTCAAGACGTCGAATGATATCAATATCTCCGATATCTCCGGCATGCCATATCTCATCACAGTCGGCAAAATACAATGCATAACGGTCGTCCCACACACTATGTGTATCGCTCAAGAGTCCGATCTTCTTCATAATCGTATAAAACGTATATATTGAATAAGAGCTGTATTCTCCTCTTTGTTCATATTGACATTAAAAGGTTCGATGTAATCAATAGAGATGTAATTCGTTCCCTGTCGCAGTGAGATCCTGAGCATATTGCTGTTACCGGTAGCCAGCCAGTATCCCGTACCCCTTTGTGGCATCACGAATACTCCCGCATTCTCACCGTTTACAGTGAGTGTGCGCAACGCACACTTGTCACCATTCCTGATCGGACCCGAACCGTTCGCATACCGCAGATCAACCAGATATTCGCCTTCAAGCGGCACTGAAAGAGTGTATTTCAGATGGCGGTTACGGTGTCTGCCGACTTCCACGAATCTTTTAGCGAATCTTCTGTTCGTGATAAGGTCGGTGAGACCTTTTACCTTTGCATCTATCGCCTGAATAACAGTCATGTTTCCTTGTGGAATGAACTGATACGGACGCTGGCTGAGCCCGATTACACGATTCTCCACTACAGGAACAAATGCCACAGTCGTGAAATGTGTCGTATTAAACAGTGTATAATGATCGGTCAACAGTTCTGTACGGAAGGCATCATTAGTATATACCAGATAATCCACTCCAACCTGGGCATTATGCAGTCGGGCCTCATGTCTCGTGATCCATTTGACATCCGGAGCCGGAGGCATCCAGGCAGCCTCAGTGAAATTGACATCACCGCTGTTAGGGCGGTTATTTGCCATTATAATGTCTATACGGTGATAGCCCTTCGTATCCGCGCCTATGCACCGTGACGCAACTGATTCACCATCAACACTGAATGATGCTACCAATGTTCCTGTTCCACTCACGTTTACATCAAGTTCCGCATCGCGGAAACGAACTCCTTTCAAGTATCGGTTTCCTTGATACGCCGGCGGAATCACAGGGTAGAAACGTAGTGAATCTTTATCGACAACCATTCCTGAAAAAATTCGGTAGACCATTGAAATCATCGCCGCATCAAACAAAGGTGAGTCGAATTTGAGTGAATCGCCATCTAAAGCGGCTGATCGGTACAACGCCCCGAGACCTGCATCCAAAGACGAAATATCACCGGTCTTGGCTGCCGCCAGGTTCCAGTACGCCTGCACCACCGGATCGGGAAGCGGCACGGTTTTGTCAGAATGTTTGGCAGGCATGAACGGATACCGCACAGGAATCCCTAAATCCAGCACAGGAGTTTTGGACAAAACCGACATCGCATGAGGTCGGTCAGCTATCCCTGACAATATAATCTGAGCCTGTGCCATATTGTCGCATGCCTGCGATTGCAGCGGATACACACTGCCATATAGATATTCACTGTAGAATCCCAGATTAGGGATCCAGAATCTGTCATTTATCGAGGATATGATTTCCGACTCTTTATTCCGGAATACGACATTCTCCATTCCCAGTTTTTCAGCCATCTCGGCAGCAATGCCGAATGCTTTAGCATACGCGACATTTGTTTCGAGTGTCATCGCCTCAAATATGTCGGCAGGCTCCATCCAGTCGATGAATGCTTTCTGTCGGGTCTGTCGTAAAGATGCTCCGTGCATAAGTTTCAACCGATTGTCCCAGCACACAGCTATGTCATCGGATAGGGTTCGGCTGATAACTTTATAGATTTCATGTAACCATAAAGTATCACCGGTGAGATCATAGACATGTCTGGCGGCTGAAATCCACCTCACACGGTCAGTCACAACGGGCCATCCTCCTCCCGCTCCGTTATCCTGGATTATGCGACCGTCACGTACACGTGCCATCAGCGCTTTCTTTGCGGTTTCAGGATCAATCAGTCCCAGCGCCAGTTCTATCACGTCGGAAAGGTCGCTGACTCCTAATGACCTCAGACTGTCAGGATGAATGGCAGACAGTTTTCGGAATGACTTATCGCTCAGATCATCAACCAACAGTTGTCCGGAATGGAAAAAAGTGCTGTCATTGACTTCCGCCTTGTAAACACGCGTACCCTGAGCCACACTGTCGTCGTATACAGTGTAGCCGTTTCCTGAAAACAGGACACCCACATCCGTACGGGAAGAACGGTCACATGATATGAATGCCGATCCGACAAGCAGAGATATTATAAAATATTTTATTGCCATCCTGAAACTGTGGGTAAATATTGAAAATTGTCTCTATGCAAACTTAGTCATAATTTACCAAACATGCGTTGCGTTTAATTCAAAAAATGTAACTTTGTACATTCAAAAATAATCACGATGGAGCAATTAAAGCACGAGTGTGGAGTAGCGATGATAAGGCTGCTCAAACCGATCGAGTATTATAAAGAAAAATATGGTTCCTACTGTTATGGTTTAAGCAAGCTCTATCTCATGATGGAGAAGCAGCATAACCGAGGGCAGGAAGCCGCAGGAATGGGTGTAATCAAAATGGGTGCCTTACCCGGAAATGAATATGTTTTCCGCGAACGTGCTGAAGGCTCTTCAGCAATCCAGAGTATTTTCGACTCCATTCGGCCGGCACTCGAAGAAGCACATGTTGAAACCCGTGACCCGGAATGGGTACAGTTGCACGCACCTTTCATCGGCGAGATTTACATGGGACATCTCCGTTACAGTACAACCGGTAAGAGCGGCATATCATATGTGCATCCTTTCCTCCGACGCAACAACTGGCGGTCACGCAATCTGCTCCTGTGCGGTAATTTCAATATGACCAATGTCGACAGGATATTCGAACGCATTGTCGCCACCGGTCAGCATCCCAGGATTTACAGTGATACCGTAATGCTTCTTGAACAGCTCGGATTCCATCTCGATAAAGAAAACCATCGCGTTTACCGCATGTTCCGCGATACACTCTCCGAACCGGATCTCGCCCATGCCATTGAGAACAACCTCGACATGCGCAATGTACTCGCCAATGCCGCAACCGACTGGGACGGAGGTTTTGTAATTTGCGGTGCTACCGGTTCCGGTGATATGTTTGCACTCCGAGACCCTTCGGGTATCCGCCCTGCTTTCTACTACTCCGATGATGAAATAGCCGTAGTCGCTTCTGAACGGCCCGTTATACAGACTGTTCTGAACGTAGCTCGCGATCAAGTCCACGAACTGCAGCCGGGATGTGCGTTCATTATTTCAAAAGGAGGCAACATCTCCATTACTCAGGTACTGACACCACGCGAAAACCGGCGTTGCTCTTTTGAACGTATCTATTTCTCCAGAGGAAGTGATGCGGACATTTATAAGGAGCGCAAGGCTCTCGGACGAAACCTTGTCGACCAGATAGTAGCGGAATGTGAGTCGTGGGACGACTCAGTATTTTCATTCATCCCGAATACGGCAGAAGTAGCGTTTATAGGAATGATAGAAGGGCTTCAGAAACGTCTTGAAGATGAAAAATGCAGCCGTATAATAGAGTTACAGGATAAGGATGAGCTGTCGCATGATGCTGTCAGGCAAGTTCTGAGCACACACTTACGTGTTGAAAAAATTGCCATCAAAGATATCAAGCTCCGTACATTCATTGCTGAAGG
The DNA here is from genome assembly GCA_964555405.1 of uncultured Bacteroides sp. Taxonomy (GTDB): domain Bacteria; phylum Bacteroidota; class Bacteroidia; order Bacteroidales; family Muribaculaceae; genus Paramuribaculum. The sequence continues at coordinate 13,292 of CAZKSF010000016.1, read as the reverse complement.
CGAAAGCCGCAATGACCTTGCTTCGCATGTTTATGACGTAACATACGGATGTGTGGTAAACAACCGCGACACTCTGGTGGTAATCGATGACAGCATTGTCCGCGGAACCACATTGCGCCAGTCCATTATCCGTATGCTTGACCGCCTTCACCCTCGAAAAATCGTCATAGTATCGTCGGCGCCACAGGTAAGATACCCCGACTATTACGGAATAGATATGTCGCGTATGGGCGAATTTATAGCGTTCCGCGCAGCTGTCCAGATGCTGCGCGAGCGTGGTAGAGAAGATCTGCTCCGTAGCGTTTATGACGAATGTCGCAAACAGGAATTCCTCCCCGATGACAAGCTGGTAAACTGTGTCAAGGCTGTATATGAACCTTTTACCGATAAAGAGATTTCAGCCAAGATAGCCGAAATGCTCACACCTCGCGATACCGAAGCAAAGATAACTATTATCTATCAGACACTCGAAGGTCTGCACAAGTCAGTTCCTGACCATCCGGGCGACTGGTATTTTTCAGGTGACTATCCTACCGCCGGCGGAATAAGGCTTGTAAACAAGGCGTATGTCAATTTTTATGAAGGCAACATCGACAAACGGTGAAATACGGAAATATATGACAATTGGATAAAAAATTATCTGTACACCATAATTGTGTGGATATTTTTATTTAATTTTGCGTATCAAAATAGACCTGATGAATTTAAGGAACAAATTATTATTGGGATTCGCTGTGTTGGCAGGTATCTCGGCTTGTATTCTGCTCTGTGACACTCCGCTTCAGAAATCTGTAAGAATCGAACGCGACACAGTAGGTCCGTTCCCTATTTGCGGAGATGAAAGCGAAGTGGAACTCACACCGGGTCTGTCATTCCGCTTCTCGACGGCAGCTCCCGTGAGCCGTGTAACGCCTGAGACTCTCGAATGGTTACGCGATAAAGGCTGTGTTACCGATTCGTTTACCAGATGGATTCTGAGCCGCGATAATTCGAATACCCTCAGGGTTACTAAAAAACTATATCGCGTCAATCTTCCCCTCTCGACTTATCATATCGGTGCATATGACAGTATAACCGAAAAATTCAAGGTTGAGCCGGAAGCATTCGGAAAAAAAGGTTTTATTTACGATGTGGATGTTACGATTGCTTCCGATGACGATTACAATACTCTCGGCGGACTCTTTCTGAATAATTTCGTGGTGGAAAAGTCCGACAACAGTGGGTCTATATACCTTCACAAGGCACTCCCTGAAGGGTACGAATATCTCGGTTCATTCCGCGTCGGGCACAGACTTTCGGACATGCTCGGTACGGGTATCCGTTATTATTTCGATATGAAAGTCGATCATGAGTCATATTCCTTCCTCATCAACACTGCCCTGACCGACATAGCTGTAAAAATGCCTTTTGACAGGATTGACTGGAATGTAAACGATGCGCCGAAAAAAGAGCGTATAATCGATGCCGCCGGTACACAGCAGGATGCAGTTGTCGATCAATCCTCCTGGATAGAATTCGGCAACCGTGCAGGTTCTTTCCGTGTTCACTACTTCACTGACCGGGGAGAAAACTTTGAAATGAATCCGTTTGAATTTTTCTCTCAGGATGTCGTGCTTGACTTTCCCAACAACGCCATCTATCTGCGTCCTTTCTACGACATGAAATATAAAGCGGAATAAATCTGTCCGACGGACTCTGTTTCATTATTTTTATCGTTCGGGAATTATGATATTTAATTCTAAATGATTAACTTTGCCGTACGATACCGAATTGTTTTGAAGGGTTCGCGTAGAGTAAAGCACAGAACAATCATTTATTTACCATAATATTCGAAATCATGAAAGAGCAGATCAAGAAGACTTTTTCCGAGAAATTTGGCGGTGAAGGCATTTTGTTTGTAGCACCGGGTCGTTTTAACCTCATCGGCGAACATACCGATTACAACGGCGGATTCGTTTTCCCGGGTGCGATTGACAAATTTATGATGGCGGAAATTCTCCCCAACGGCACCGACAAGGTGAGAGTTTATTCGATTGACCTTAACGATTACGCTGAATTCGGACTGAACGAAGCCGACGCACCTCAGCAGAGCTGGGCACGTTACATTTTCGGCGTTTGCCGCGAAGTACTTAAGAGAGGTGGCAAAGTGGAAGGATTCGACGCTGTATTTGCCGGCAATGTTCCTCTCGGAGCCGGACTCTCGTCATCTGCCGCACTTGAAAGCTGTTTCGCAAATGCGATCAACGATCTTTTCAATGACAACAGCATCGACAAATTCGAACTTGCCCGTATCGGCCAGTCAACCGAACATAACTACTGCGGTGTCAACTGCGGTATCATGGACCAGTTCGCAAGCGTATTCGGTAAAAAAGACCATCTCATGCGTCTTGACTGCCGCTCGATGGAATTTGAGTACTTCCCCTTCAAACCCGTAGGTTACAAACTCGTTCTCCTTGACTCCGTTGTTAAACACGAACTTGCTGACTCTCCTTATAACAAACGTCGTCAGAGCTGCGAAAGAGTAGCTAAACGTCTCGGCATCGAAACCCTCCGCGACGCTACAATGGAGATGCTCGACGCAATCAAGACCGATATCACTGCTGAAGACTACTTCCGTGCCAAATTTGTCATCGAGGAAAAGGATCGCGTTCTCGCTGTTTGTGACGCTCTCGTGGCAGGTGACTATGATACTGTAGGTCGTTGCATGTATGAGACACACAATGGTCTGTCCAAGGATTATGAGGTAAGCTGTGAGGAACTTGATTACCTCAATGACATAGCTAAGGAATGTGGTGTTACCGGCTCACGCATTATGGGCGGCGGTTTCGGTGGTTGCACTGTAAACCTCGTTAAGGACGAACTTTACGACAACTTCATTGAAACTGCAAAGAAAAAATTCAACGAACGTTACGGACATGAACCTAAGGTTTATCCCGTAGTCGTTTCCGATGGCGCACGTCGCTACGAAGAAGCTTGAGAAATAACTTAAACCATAACCGCTATCCGCTAAGTCATGCGCATCCGTGGATCGCGCATGACTTAGCGGATGCTTTCGTTTTGTGATTACATGATAAAAGTAGGTATTATCGGAGGTAGCCGCCCCGAAGCAGGCGAGCTCCTCAGAATTCTTATCAACCATCCTGATGTAGAGCTGGTGTGGATACACGACCCTGCCCACAAGGGATTACCGGTTGACCAGTATCACCGTGGTCTGGCTGGAGAAACTTATCTGCGGTTTTCAGATGTAATTGACCTAAAGTCAATCAACCTCTTGTTTATGTGTCACGACCGCGAAGGAATGTCACGCCACATCCTCGCAACAACAGAGGTTCCTGAAGAATTACGCATAATCGACATTTCGCCTGATTTTCTTAATGACGGAAATTTCGTTTATGGTCTGCCTGAATCCAACCGTAAGGCTCTCGTCCGCGGAGCGCGCAGGGCAGCTGTTCCTTCGTCGATAGCCATGCCGATACTGCTGGCGCTCCTGCCTCTCGCCAAAAACCTTATGATCAATAGTCCGGTACAGGCGACTGTCGTTCGCGCCAGCCATCCATTCGATCTGGGATTACTCACCGTGTTCCCTACCCGCGAAGAAAACGAAATACGCCGCGCGCTCTCACAGCTACAGACAAGTTTCAATCAGCCTGTAAACATCGTAAGCGTTCACGGTGGATTCCAGCGTGGGATGATGGCGGTGGTTTATCTTGATTCTCCTATCAGCGTGGAGCAGGTACGCGAACTCTATGAGAATTATTACGACGACCACAGCTTTACATTTGTGAGCGACAACACTCCCGATATACGCGAAATAGCGAATACCAATAAATGTATGCTCAATATCGAAAAGTACGACGGACGAATAGTCATAACGGCGATACTCGACGATATGCTCAAGGGTTCAGCCGGCAATGCAGTACACTTGATGAACCTGCTTTTCGGACTTCAGGAAAGAGTAGGTCTCATGCTAAAGGCGTCAGGACGCTAATCAGCAAACTTGATATACAACAGACCGGTACATCGTCATCTTGATAATGTACCGGTCTGTTGATATATTGAAGTATTGTTTACTTATTCACACGATAACGGTCAATGCCGTCACGAAGAAACGCCACACACTGACGAGCGGCCGCCAGTCCGGCATTGATATTAGCCTCCGAAGTCTGCGCTCCTGTCTTCTTCGGGGTGAAGAAAACCCGTTCGCCGAACAGAGCTTTCAGTTCGTCAGCATTATCGGGCTTCACGTCAGCTATATAACGAAGATCGGGACGATCGGTCAACGCACGCTTGAGTCCTTCTTCATCTATCACTTCCTTACGGGCAGTATTAATCAGCACACCCCCTTTGGGCAAACGGGTTATAAGCTCATAATTCACCGAACGGCGGGTCTGATCATTGGCAGGAATATGAAGACTCACAAACTGATTACCTGAATAAAGTTCCTCGACAGTCTCAACCGGAGTTACCCCGGCAGCCGAAATCACCTCGGCGGGACAGAACGGATCAAGAGCCGAAACTTCCATTTCGAATCCTTTGGCTATACGTGCCACATTACGTCCCACCTGACCGAAAGCATGAATGCCGAGTTTCTTATCCTTGAGTTCGGTTCCGGAAGTTCCGTTAAATCCGTTACGGAGCATGTACAGCGCCATACCGATTACAAGCTCGGCAACCGCATTGGCATTCTGACCGGGAGTATTCTCCACACAGATACCGGCAGCGGTAGCGGCAGCAAGATCGATATTATCGTAACCGGCTCCTGCACGTACTATTACCTTGAGACGCGGGGCTGCAGCAATGACTTCAGCATCAATTATATCACTGCGGACTATGAGTGCGTCGGCATCGGCGACAGCTGCCATAAGAGCCGCCTTGTCGGGGTAACGCTCAAGCAACTCACATTCATAACCAGCTTCTTTAGCGATAGCGCATATACCGTCGGTAGCAACCTTGGCAAACGGTTTTTCGGTAGCAACAAGTATCTTCATGATCAGAGCTGATTTTCAAAATCCTTCATAGCCTTGACGAGCACTTCCACACTCTCTATAGGCAGAGCGTTGTAAAGCGATGCCCTGAAACCGCCAACCGAGCGGTGTCCCTTGATACCTACAATGCCGCGTGCCGAGGCAAAATCAATAAATTCCTTTTCATGGTCACGGAGACCCTCCTTGAGCACAAAGCATACATTCATTATCGAGCGGTCGGCAGGATCGGTTACAGTACCTTCGAATATATCGCTTGAGTCTATTGCACCATACAGCAACGATGCTTTTGCGAGATCCAGCTTTTCAAGTTCAGCTACACCACCCAGATCACGGTAATAACGCAGAGTCTGCAAAGCCGAGAAAATCGGGAGGACCGGAGGTGTGTTGAACATTGATCCTTTCTTGATGTGTGTACGGTAATCAAGCATGGTAGGAATCTTGCGGTCGACATGTCCGAGAGCGTCATCACGTACAATCACTATAGTCACACCTGCCGGAGCCAGGTTTTTCTGTGCGCCGGCATATATGATGTCGTATTTCGACACATCCACCGGACGTGAGAAAATATCGCTTGACATATCGGCAACCAGACGTACACCCTTTATATCCGGATCGTAGCGCATCTCGGTTCCGTAGATAGTGTTGTTTGATGTGAAATGGAAATAATCGACATCTTCCGGCACGGTGTATCCCTTGGGAATATATGAAAAATTGGCATCTTCCGATGAAGCGACCACATCGACATCTCCGAAAAGTCTTGCCTCCTTTATGGCATTGGTCGCCCATGTACCGGTCTGAAGGTAAGCCGCACGCTTGGCGAGCAGATTATAGGGCACCATACAGAATTGCAGACTTGCGCCACCTCCGAGAAACAGCACACTGTAACCTTCGGGAATTGCCAGAAGTTCTTTTACAAGTGCCTGAGCCTCGTCGATTACAGCCTGGAATTCTTTACTGCGGTGTGAAACCTCAAGTATTGACAGACCTGTATCTGCAAAATTGAGGATTGCATCAGCTGTGTTCTTGATCGTATACTGACTCAGTATCGATGGACCGGCATAGAAATTATGTTTTTTCATTTTTCCATGGGATTTTAAGTGATTTAACTAATCTTTTTAATTGTAATGCTGTAGGAAACCCCCTCAGCCCGGAAACAAAAGTACGAAAAAGAAATCATTTCCTCAAAATAATTCTGTTATTTTTCGTCAGGCGTTTCCTTGATACCCCTGCGTTCGCGGTGGAGCTGCACGCTTCTCAGCTCAGCCGGATTCATTCCGGGCATCCAGAATCGTTCTCCGGCAATATCATCGGGCAGATATTGTTGCTCTACCCAGTTACCGGGATAATCGTGCGGATACTTATAAGTCTGTCCGTATCCGAGATCTTTCATGAGCTTGGTCGGTGCGTTACGCAGGTGTAATGGCACCGGCAGATCACCGGTGTCGCGTACACGTGCCCTTGCCGCATCTATCGCCTTATACGCCGAATTGCTTTTAGGAGAATTGGCAAGATAAATGGCGCACTCAGCCAGTGGAATCCTGCCTTCGGGCCAACCGATTTTGTGTATGGCGTCAAAAGCCGCGTTGGCGAGCAACAGTGCATTCGGATTGGCAAGTCCGACATCTTCAGCTGCGAAAATCACCATACGCCGGGCTATGAATTCGGGTTCCTCACCTCCTTCCACCATACGTGCGAGCCAATATACCGCGGCATCCGGATCGCTCCCCCGCATGCTTTTGATAAACGCCGAAATAATGTCATAATGCATTTCGCCATTCTTATCATAAGCCGCCGGATTCTCCTGAAGCCGCTCGGTGACAGTCCGGTCATCAATCACAATCACCTCATTTTCGGGTGTTGACTGCTCCAGCAGATCGAGTATATTCAGAAGCTTACGTGCGTCTCCACCGGCATACCTCATCAGAGCAGCGGTCTGCTGTACCTCCACACGCCGCTTCGACAATATCCGGTCCTCGGCAAGAGCGCGGTTCAGGAGTTCGGTGAGTTCGGCTTCATCAAGAGGTTTGAGCGTGTACACCTGCGAGCGGGAAAGCAAAGGGCGTATAACCTCGAACGATGGATTTTCGGTAGTGGCTCCCACAAGAGTCACCACTCCGGTCTCAACCGCCCCGAGCAGACTGTCCTGCTGCGATTTGCTGAAACGGTGTATTTCGTCAATAAAAAGTATGGGACGCCCGGTAGCGAACATCCCCTGTGACTCCTCGCGGCATCGTGCTATCAGGTCACGCACATCTTTCACACCGGCAGTCACCGCCGACAGAGTGTGAAACGGCACGTCAAGCGTCCGTGCGATTATATGCGCGAGTGTAGTTTTACCCACACCGGGAGGTCCCCAGAGAATAAACGACGACACATTTCCTGTCTCGATCATGCGCCGGAGCACGGCACCGTGTCCCATGAGGTGTTTCTGTCCTATATACTGGTCAATGCTTTCGGGACGCATCCGTTCGGCAAGCGGTTGAAATGTACTCATTTTTTTATCCTTTATATGCAAAGTTAACAAATTCGGACCGTAATTTGATATTTTTACACTGTTAAGCATTGTTTTCTGCTCCAAGTTAGTGGTAAAATCAAAAAATATCGCTAACTTTACATGTCCGACTGCATGTGTGTTCATAACGGTGATTATTTTAATCGCACCACCGAACATATAATAATCAGGATTGTTAAATTAATGAAAGCCGATCGAAAAAGGACTTGACAGACCTCTTCCGGCGGCGCAAGATGATTTAACGTTTTAAAAATTATATTATGAGCAATTCTCAACGCGGCACAACAGGTACACCGCAGACAATGCGGACCATTTTTGGTATCATTATGATTGTAGTTTACATCGGCGTAGGCGCAATGTTTATGTTTGGTGTGTTCGATCCCTTATTTGGCGGATGGCCCTGGTTTAAATGGGTTGTCGGAGGTCTTCTGATCGCGTATGGTATCTGGCGCGGTTACCGACAGTTTGCAGGTCTTGATCCGGAATATGGACCCGGCTATCACGGCAGAGACGCAGCCGACGAATGACCGACGACTGTCAGTCGTAAGACATACAAGGGGTTTCCCCGAACCATGGACACAAAAAAATGAGCGTATTATAAGATGAAAATTTCACATACACTATCACGCGTAATGGCGGGAGCAGTAATGCTCGCCGCCCTTACTGCTTGTGGCAACGGCAAAAATAAGCCAACAACCACTTCAACCTCCGGTATAACTACAATCGCGTGCGACGAGACGTTCGAGAATATTCTTTCGCAGGAAATTGACGTATTTGAATACCAGTATCCTAATGCGAGCATAATCCCCTACTACCTGTCGGAAAAGGCATGTGTCGATTCACTGCTTGATTTCAAGACCAAGCTGGCAGTCATTTCCCGACCTTTGACCAAACAGGAGAAGGATTATCTCAAATCAAATAAGAAACCGGTACGGGAGAGCCACATTGCGGTTGACGCACTCGCATTGATCGTGAATCCGTCGAATCCGTTGACCGAACTCTCGAAATCCGACATTGCCGAAATTCTTTCCGGAAAAATACAGCTGTGGCAGGATGTGGAACCCATGCCTAAAGGATTTGATACCATCCGCGTGGTATTTGATCATGCAGGCTCCAGCACCGTAGCCTACATGCGTGACTCATTGCTCGACGGCGGCAACTTCGGACCGAACGTGTATGCACAGAAAACCCCTGAAGGTGTATTCGAGGCTGTGTCCAAAAACCGCAACGCTATCGGCGTGATCGGTGTAAGCTGGGTCAGCGATGATCTCCGCAACCGCCAGTTCACACGTGAGCAACTGGCAGCCGCCGTACAACGCAACGATGTCGATTCGCTCATCTTCGATTCATCAGTAAAAGTAGTTCCGATTCTCAACACTCAGGACATGCGCGCCTATAAGCCGTACCAGCAGTTCATATATGACGGATCCTATCCCCTCTATCGCTCGATATGGCTTATATCGACCGCTCCGGCAGGTTCTCTTGCCATGGGCTTCAACGCATTTGTCACCGGTTTCAACGGTCAGAAGATCATTCAGATGACCGGTATACTTCCGGCGACCATCCACCCGCGCATGGTGAATGTCTCAACGGCGGGAGGCGCGAACTGACACTGATTTTAAGAATTATCAAACCCGACAATAAATCATCAATATCATAAACCATTAAGAAACAAAAGATGAAAAGCAAAATTTTGGTATCTCTGTTCCTGGGTCTCGGACTCACCGCCGCAGCTCAGGGAGGCTATCAGGATGGCGTGGACAACTTCAATGCCGGTCGTCTCGACGTGGCAAAAACCATCCTGAACAACACCCTTGGCGATTCTTCGACCGACAAGGCTGTAAGTTATTTCTATCTCGGATCTATTGACTTCATCGAAGGTAACAAAGCCGCTGCCGAAGCTAACTTCCAGAAAGGTCGTGATGCCGATCCTACCAACGGTTTCAACTATATAGGTCTGGGTGAAGTAGCTCTCAGCAAAGGTGACAAAGCTGCTGCCGAGAAGTTCTTCAAGGAAGGTATGGCTACCAATAAAAAGAACACCGCACTTGTCGCAGCTGTTGCCCGCGCTTATTACAATGTTGACCCCACGCTCTATGCTAAGGAAATCGACAAGTATATCCAGAAAGCGCTTAAGGATTCGAAAAATACTGAATCTGCAGCCTACATTCTCCTCGGCGATATGGAGGCTGCAAACGATCCGGGATCGGCAGCCGGTCAGTATGAGCTGGCTATCGTCCAGGATCAGAGCAAGGGTAATGTGAACCGTGAGGCATACGTGAAATATGCCAATACATATTTCCGCGTGAATCCGAAGTTCGCCATCAACAAGCTTGAGGAACTCAACCAGCTCGAACCTAATTCGGCTCTCGCTCAGCGCGAACTCGCAGAGAAGTATTACGACAACAACCAGTTCGGCAGCGCATGTATCCAGTATGGCAAATACATGCAGAACCCCAACCACTTCCAGAGCGACGAACAGCGTTATGCAGGTCTGCTCTATTCTGCCGGCGAGTACCAGAAGTCAGTTGATATGGCAAATAAGGTTCTTGCAACCGACCCCAATAATCCCTATATGTACCGTGTGCTTCTTCTCAACTACTCCGATGACGAGGCAAGCTTAAAGGATTATCAGAAGGCGGTAGATGCAGCGACCCGACTTTTCAGCATTCCTTCAGCAACGTTCGTTCCGAACGATTACATCCGTCACGCATCAGCTCTTTCAGCTCTTCAGCGTAACGAAGAGGCTGTAGCCGTTTATCAGAAAGCTGTAGAACTCAATCCCGACAAACCCGAACTTCTGCTCCAGCTCAGTTCAGCTTATGACAAGGCAGGCGATCCGGGTATGGCTGTAGTGGTAATGAAACAGTACCTTGACGCAGGTAACGGCTCGACTAACGACCTCTACTCGATGGCTCGTCGCTATCAGTCGCTTGCTCGCTCTCTTGAGGAAGGAAGTCCCGAACGTGCCGAAGCGGTTGCCGACGGTCTACGCTACATCGATATGGCAATTGAAAAAGTGCCCGATAACGGTATGCTTTTCAACACTAAGGCTAACCTTTACCTTATCGGCGAAGGTGTTTCACAGAATACCGCCGACAACTATCTGAAGATGGTTGAACTGTTTGATCAGGATCCTGCCAACAAGACTAAATATGCTTCTTACTATACTGCTGCATATTACGTACTCGGTGGTTACTACCTGTCAAACGACGACAAAGAAAATGCCAACAAGTATTACAATCTCTATGTTGAGGTAGCTGCCAACCCCGATCCGGGCATCCTCAATTACCTCGGTATCGAGAAGTAATACATAGCCACAGTTAAAAATCAATCCGGTCAGCTCAGTTGAGTTGACCGGATTTTTTTGCAACCAACCGAAACCTTATTGTATAAATACGTCTACTTGGTTGATGTGGGCGCGATATATCGGAGGCCACTGAAAAAGTACCCCATTTAAAGCCAACCCAGAGGATAAAAGATGATTTTTCACCCTCTGGGTTGGCTTGTGCGTGACCCTGTTATTTCTTCTTATAATTCCCTCTCTTACTTTTGATACTCTCAGAGATGGTCATATCGCTTTATGGGGGTAGATTTTGGGGATTTCAGGAAAGGCATGGCCTTTCCGCCCATTTTTCTCACTTTTTGGCAAAAATTATCTTTAAATTGGACACAAAGAATGTGACGGCAGCCTGCAGCTCCATCATCTCTATGCCCTTACATTTTGCCTTGTCAAAGCCGAGCCCCTGTTTAAGGTTGGCATTCTTGGCTTCAATTTTATACCTCTGTCGTCGTCGTTGGCGGAAATAATCCGATCGCTGACGTTTCAGGAGATCCTTCTGTTCCTCTGACAGGGCTGTGACTGAGAAAGTCTTTTCTTTACTATCTCTGAGGCAGACTGTCTTGAGGGGACACACATTGCATTTAGTTTTGTCAAATTTATAGATGATGGAGCGTCTGTTGTTGTCTTTTTTATGAGTCACCGTTCTCTTTGAAATTGCCATATGTCCTTTGGGGCAGACAAACATGTCGGCATCCTTGTTGAAGGTAAAGCCGTCGCGTCCGTCTATGCCCGCACCAAGAATGGGATGAGCCGGGGCAATGACATCAAATTTGTATTTTGTGCCAAGCTCGAGTATCGGCTGACCTGAATAGGCGGTATCGCCGAGCAGTTCATCTACCACATAGTCCTCATTCTTAGCAGTCTGCTCGATCACATCCTTGGCTGCAACCGGATCCCCCACCTCACCCGAGGTCACCTCTGCCCCCTCTATAAGACGGGATTCCTCGTCCATGAGAATCTGGGTCTTGTATCCGAAAAACTTCGTATCCGCACTCTTGTGACCCACCCTTGCATCGCTGTCGTAAAGACTTGCGTTATAATGGTCAGAGATGTCGGAGAGCAACTCCTTAAAACGGTTCAGCAGTTTCCTGACGGCAGGCACATCTGTCAGATGGGAGAGTTCCTCCTCCACATATTTGACCAGCCTGTTGCCGTAGGATATCTCTCCCATTAGGTCGCTCCGCCCGATACTGTGGTCTTTCTCCAGGCTACCCGACAGCCTCTGGTCGCACTGGTAAAGAAGCGCCCGCAACTTTTTGGAATATTCCTTCAGGGTCGGTACCGGCAACCCTAGGTTGGTACAACTTACAGTATGGGTGCCGTCAACAATAATCTTGAAATGCAGTTTGTTGTCCTTTTTCCTTTGGATGATGCCCATCTCCTCAGCTTTGTCCAGAGTCATGGAAAGCAGCTTGTCCATAAGTTGCTTGTCCCTGAGACGCTGGCGCCTGAAATAACAGAGCGTCGACGCATCCATGGGCATATCCTCGGGAGCCATGTCCAGAAAGAATTTGTAGGCCATGTTCACTTTTACCTCTTCCATTAGATCTTTGTCGGAAAGGTCAGAGAGAACTTTCAATATAAGGCACTTGAACATCCTAATAGGGTCAATGGCTGTGCGACCCATGTCAGGGCTATACTTGTCGACCAGCTCATCGTAGATAAAGTTGTAGTCAAGTTCGTCATGAAGTCTCCTGAAGAAACTATCCTGCGGTATGAGAATGTCGTAGAGGGCGGAATATGGGCTCAAAATGAGGTTCCTTTGTATTGTAAGCATATACAAAGATACTAAATATCAATGATATAACCAATTATTTGGATTAAAAAAGTATAGCACTGAGATCTCGATGACTTGTGTTGACAACATAACTGATACACCATAAAAAGGGTCGAAATATGCGAGCAGCCCTTTTCTGATGTATAAATGTGAGACTTTTTCAGTGGGCGCGATATATCGCGCACCCTACTTATGCATTTTGTTGGCGGGAATATCGAATCTGGAATGTGGGGGTGTCTCTCGAAAAAAAGAGTGTGCCATAACACGTATGACACACTCTTCTGTTATTTATTTCTTAAGTCAGATAATTACTTAAGTATATCTTTAACTGCATCGTTGGGAACCATCTGCTCCTGGAAGGTGTAAGCACCGGTCTTAGCCGATTTAACCACCTTGATAACCTTGCTGTAGGTACGGCCTTCACCTTTCTGAAGTGAAGCGACTGTCTTTTTTGCCATATCTTAGATTATTTAATTTCTTTGTGGATAGTGACTTTCTTGAGGATCGGGTTGTATTTCTTCAATGCCAGACGCTCAGTTGTGTTCTTGCGGTTTTTGGTGGTGATGTAACGCGATGTACCGGGCATACCGCTTGCCTTATGTTCTGTGCACTCGAGAATCACCTGTACTCGATTGCCTTTAGCTTTCTTTGCCATCTTATTTAGAATCCTAAAAA
>CAZKSF010000015.1:0-50810 GCA_964555405.1 uncultured Bacteroides sp. | reverse complement strand
GTGATTTCAAAATTAATATTCTTGATACCCCCGGTCACCAGGATTTTGCTGAAGACACCTACCGAACCCTGACTGCCGTTGACAGTGTAATTATTGTAGTCGATGTAGCTAAAGGTGTTGAGCAACAAACCCGAAAACTGATGGAAGTCTGTAGAATGCGCAATACACCGGTAATAATATTTGTCAACAAGTTGGACCGTGAGGGCAGAGACCCGTTTGATATATTAGACGAGTTGGAGCAGGAACTCAAAATAAAGGTAAGACCCTTGAGTTGGCCTATTAATATAGGAGAGAGGTTTAAGGGAGTGTATAACATTTACGAACAGACGCTGGATCTTTTCACTCCCGATAAGCAAAAGGTCACAGAACGTGTAGAAATAAAGGACATCCAGGATCCGGAAATTGATGCGAACGTCGGTGAAGCTGATGCAGCAAAGTTACGAGAGGATCTGGAATTGATAGAGGGAGTATATCCTGCTTTCGATACGGATGAATATCTCAGAGGGGAGGTTGCACCTGTATTCTTTGGCTCGGCACTTAATACTTTTGGAGTAAAAGAGCTTTTGGATTGTTTTGTGAAAATCGCACCAAAGCCAAAACCCACCAAAGCAGAAGAACGGGAGATTAATCCAGAAGAAGAAGGATTCACAGGATTTGTGTTCAAAATACATGCCAACATGGATCCGAACCATCGTTCGTGTATCGCATTCGTAAAAATATGTTCGGGTAAATTCGAAAGGAATGCGCCATACAAACATGTCAGATCAGGCAAAATTATGAAATTTGCTGCTCCGACAGCATTTATGGCACAGAAAAAAAATATTGTAGATGAAGCATATCCCGGAGATATAGTCGGAATACCTGATACGGGTAATTTTAAAATAGGAGATACGATAACATCGGGAGAGACTATTCATTTCAAAGGAATACCAAGTTTTTCGCCCGAGATGTTCAAGTACATTGAAAATACCGATCCAATGAAATCGAAACAATTGGAAAAAGGTATTCAACAACTCATGGATGAGGGAGTTGCACAGTTATTCGTAAATCAATTTAACGGTAGGAAACTGATAGGGACAGTAGGACAACTGCAGTTTGAAGTTATTCAATATCGTTTGCTTCACGAATATGGCGCTCAATGTCGATGGGAACCAATTTCGCTTTATAAAGCATGTTGGATCGAAAGTGATGATAAGGATGCATTAGAAGCATTTAAAAAACGCAAACATCAATTTATGGCGATAGATAGAGAAGGTCGGGATGTATTTCTTGCAGATTCAAACTATGTATTGCAAATGGCTCAAAATGATTTTCCAAAAATAAAGTTCCACTTTACAAGTGAGTTCTGATAAGACTTGAAAAAATGAAAGTTCTTAAATTTGGTGGTACTTCTGTGGGTACTGTTGAAAGTTTGGTAAATGTTAAAAAAATCGTAGAATCGATAGAAGGACCGGCAGTAATTGTAGTTTCAGCCTTAGGAGGAATAACCGATCGTTTGATTGCAACGGCACGAATGGCTGCAGAAGGGGATGAAGACGGTTATAAAGAGTCGTTTGTTGAAATTGAGCGAAGACATAGGGTAGTGGTAGAAGGACTTGTGCCTGACAGACATCGTAATGAATGTAATTCGCTGATCGAAAACATCCTTAAAGATCTCGAGCGGCTTTATTATGGAATCTATCTTGTAAATGATCTGTCAGAACGTGTTCTTGATAAAGTAGTCAGTTTCGGAGAACGTCTTTCATCAACAATAATCTCATATATCATTGATACAGTGACGTTATTGGACTCAAGAGAGTTCATAAAGACAATTCGCCGACATGGAAAACATGTCCTTGACAACATAGCTACAGCAAAAAGAATCAGTGAAATCATTACCCCGGTTTCTGATAGAATAATACTTGTTCCGGGTTTCATATCAACGGATAGCGAGGGTAGAGTTACAAATCTTGGACGCGGTGGAAGCGATTATACTGCCGCCATCATAGCAGCCGAGCTTAATGCGGAGCAGCTTGAGATATGGACCGATGTTGATGGATTCCTTACATCAGATCCGAGAAAAATCACTAATGCACGAATTATTGATAACATGAGTTTCGTTGAAGCAATGGAACTCTGTAATTTTGGAGCTAAAGTGGTTTATCCCCCTACAATTTATCCGGTCTTCCATAAGAATATACCGGTTTTCATAAAGAATACCTTCAATCCGAGTGTAAGGGGTACAATGATATCGGATAACAAAGAGACTTCAAATTTTGGAAAAGTCAGGGGAATTTCTTCTATAAGTGATACGTGTCTGATGAGCGTCGTTATCCTCGATCGCTCACTTGATACTGAGGTGATTAGATCAAAAGTTTTCAATGCCTTGACTCGCAAAGGCATTGATATTTTCATGTCAAGTCTATCGGATAAGACAGGGGGATTTAGCTTTGCAATCAGAAATGGTGATGCTGAATTGGTGGTAGAGGAATTAGAGTTGGAATTTGAGCCGGAAATCTCACGTAATCAGATTGAAATTGCACCACCTATGCATAATATGTCAACAATTGCGATGGTAGGGGAGAATCTGACCGATTCGGACAAATTGATTGAAAACGTAATTAAGGTATTAACAGAAAACGGTGTCAAAATTGCGGCGGCCTCTCCGGGACGTTCTCAAAGTAATGTTTCGGTGGTAGTCTCCTTAGAGGACGAAAAACGTTCTCTGCAACTTATTCATGATATAATATTTTAAAGACATAAAAAATGGCAAGTAAAAGAGCATTAAAAAAACGTATTTATAGAATTTGTGGAGACATTGCAAATGTGATTCTCTGTGAACGCGATTCAAGGGATAATATTGATAAAGCGGCTGCAAATACTCTTGTGGGTAAAATTGCAGATATACAGCATGCGACAATTCATCAGTGTACTTTTTCATTTGAAAAATCAGAAAAAAATTTCTCAAATGGGAAAGATTATCATAAGGCTTTGAATTCGTACCGTAAGAAGGCTTATAATAAGATTAATAAAGAGTTTGAAGCAAATCTCGGGGCTGTAGTCAAAGATATGAATGCTTTAATGCCCCCCAGATAAAACCTTTCCGATAATTTAATGCCATTGAAGGTGCCAAGGTCTTCAGTGGCATTAATTGATTAACAGGTATGAATTTAGCAAAATGTATATTAAAACTTGCAGGCTGGAAAGTTGATATATCAGTTCCGGATTTTCCTAAAAGTATTATCTGTGTGGCACCACACACAAGTAACTGGGATTTTATCCTGGGCAAGCTCGCATATTGGTCTGTTGGACGGAAAGCCGGTTTCCTAATGAAGGAAAGTTGGTTTTTCTGGCCATTAGGTTATTTATTCCGCTCAATAGGAGGAATTCCTGTGCCACGAGGAAATAAGAGGAAAGGATCATTGGTAGACTTTCTGATAGAAAAATATAACAATAGTGAGTGTCTTAATATAGCAATAACACCGGAAGGAACAAGAAGCAGAACTTCAAAATGGCATACCGGATTTCTATATATTGCTTATTCTGCGTCTGTCCCGGTAGTTTTGGGTGTCATTGATTTTCATAATAAAGAGATTTTTATTCGTGATGTGCTTTCCTTAACAGGGAATGTCGACGCTGATATAACCAGAGTAAAAGAATATTATAAGGGCTTCATCGGCAAATATCCGGAAAAATTTACTACAGAATGATGCAAAGAACAGAATTTCCGAACAGTAACATAAAAATCGCAGTTGCAATTCTTGATATAATATCAGCTGACAAAGAATATAATCTTCAAAAGGTCGGAGAGATAATCAGTAAGTTGGATGAGGATACTGATGTACTCATTTTACCGGAGATGTTTAGTACAGGTGTAATAATGGATACCGAAATATTGGCAAAAATGGCGGAACCTAAAGAAAGTGAGACTATAAAATTTCTTGAAAATTTGTCAGTAAAAAACGGAATTGCAATCTGGGGTACTTTTATCGCAGTTGAGGATGGTAATTATTTCAACAGAGGTTTTATGATACAGTCTGATGGTACGCCAACTCAATATTATGATAAAAGACATCTGTTCAGGCTTGGAGGAGAAGCAGAAATTTATTCGTCAGGAAAAAGTGAATCTCCGATTATAACTATTAAGTCCTGGAGATTCAAAATGTGTATCTGTTATGATTTGAGATTCCCGGTATGGAATCGTTCAACTAATCTTTCTTATGATTGTCTGGTTGTACCTGCAAATTGGGCGGCTTCAAGAAGTTTTGCGTGGCGACAATTATTAATTGCCAGAGCAATAGAAAATCAAGTATTTACTGTAGGAGCAAACCGTATAGGTAAAGATATTTATGGCGAGTATGATGTAAAGGATATTTTGATATATAACTATCAAGGAAAAGATATTACAGAACGCACAGACTCGGATGTTGTTTATGCCCTGTTGGAAGCAGAAAAATTCAACAGAGACAGATCAAGATTCACTCCTTGGCTCGATGCCGACAGTTTCAGTATTACCATTTAATAAAGATAATATTTGCGGGAGTAATGGAGTGACTCCATCATTGATGATGATGTGAGTGCAAGGATGAGGATGTTCAATGATATAATTGTCTTGTACATCCATACGTTTAAGAATATGGCTTATAGTCCAATTATTTCGTTTGATAATCCGTTCCGTTCGCACTTTTCGAGGTGCTGTTATTTCCCATACTCTATCAACAATTCTGTCGAGTTTACTTTGATAGATGATAGCGGATTCTATAAAAACTATCCTTTCGGATAATGTTTCTATCCAATTCTGGATATCGTCAAGAACTGCTTCATGAACTATTCTGTTGAGCTTATTCAATGCATCAGAGTCATTAAAAACGATTTCTGCTAAGATTTCTCTGTTAATTTTTCCATCTTCAGTTATTGCTTCCTTACAAATGGATTCAGAAATTGATGATTGGAGTTTTAAATCATGATTCATCAGGTGTTTGGATCTGCTGTCGCAGTCATAGACTTCAAAACCGATAGCAGAAACAATCCGGCTGACAATGGTCTTCCCGGATCCAATACCACCATATATTGCTATTACTTCAGGTCTTGTCATTTCAATGACGTTCAATTATAAATTCGACACTATCAGGATCAGTAGATATACTGCTGATAAATTGTGGAAGCAGTGATATACGCACCGGTAATTTTGATTCATTCGGATTCAGATCCTTGAAATCCACCACAGCTTTTACAGGATAATCATCATTGTATCTGCTCATCGGGACAAGATAAGACACATTGATTAAAGACGGGAATGTAATTATGCCGATATTATCCGGGAGATTCAATACAGAAATTCTGACTTGCTCCCTCTTTGAAATAAGGGGTTCAACCGGAATCATTACCCTTACTTTGTCAGGAATAAACCTAATACCTTCAATAGGACTCAAACGTGTTTCAACGTAGGTAGTATCCTTGATGTTTCTGAGAATAATCGGGTCGGTTGATATAGTTTTAAGGGTATGGGGAATTGGCGTCGCACTATATACCATTATTGAATCAACGTTAGCCTTAATACTTCCACTTATAATACACTGCATGTTGGGCTGAACATCGGCATGTATGGTTAGAGCAATCAATTCTCCGGGAAGGTTGGTAAACTGAAGATGTAATGAATCCGGACGTATATTGTTTACAATAATGCTGTTCCCAAAATAGTCACGAACTCTTGACTCCATTTTCGCAGAATTGACAACCCAAAGAGCGTCATCTTTTATATAGTCTTCAAAATTGAATTTAATAGGAGGAATATGTCCCCAATGATATTTTATAAGTTGTGAACCTTTCGCCGTAACACCGGCATTTACAGTCGGTGGTGTATTTGAGATGAAAGTCACGCTGTCGGGAATATTTTCAATAATGATGGGAATATCATAATCACGCTGAATTTCAGTATCCAATGACAGCATTAACCAAAAGACAAATGCTACGCATACAAAAAGTAGATATAGTAGTACATCTTTCCCTCGGGAGGAATGTAAAGCTTCATGAATTTTTGTCTTAATTTGCCGGACGGGAGAATTAATTCGCATGATGAAATCTAAAAAAAGACCCGTGGCGGACGAAGTTATTCGCTCACCACGGGAAACATTCGTCAATAGTAGCTCTTTTACGCTTTGTTCTGTGACTGAGCCTCAGCAGCAGGATAAACGGAAGTTTTATCAACTTCAATAATCACTGTTTTGGAGATTTCAATCAGAAAGGTTGACTCCTTTACCTTTTGAACAGAACCGTGAATACCTCCGGCGGTAATTACTTTGTCACCATCTTTAATGGCTTCACGCATTTTCTGTAATTCTTTCTGTTTTTTCTGCTGAGGGCGGATCATAAGGAAATAAAATATGGCAAAAAGAGCCACCAGCATAATGATAGTAGACCATCCGCTTCCTTGTGCAGCATCCTGGAGCAAAACGAGATTGTTGATCATAAGTGAAAGTTATTTAGTTACTAGGTTGGGGTTATTTATTGATTTTTCCTTCTTTCTTCAATTCAGTTATTATTGACGATAGCATACCGTTAACAAATTGTCCGCTTTTACGCGTGCTGTAAGCGTTAGCTATTTCAACATATTCGTTTACAGTGACCGGAATAGGAATCTGAGGGAACCCAATCAATTCCGCAATAGCAACAATAATAATGACGATATCCATGAATGCTACTCTTTCAATATCCCAATCATTAGATGTAAATTTCTCAACATATGTCCGGTAACTGTCATAATTGGACATTGCATCATTAAAAAGCTCAGGTCCGAATCGGCGGTCGGTTTCATCTTTGAACATAGGTAAAAGCAAACTCTTCTTTCCTGAACCGGAAGCAAAGCGTTTAATGGTCTTGATGACGAATGTGCCCATAATTTCAAGGTCATCATTCCAATATACCGATCTGTTTTCAAGCGCTTCAGCCAATTCATCAGAGGGTAAAATAATCCGTTTATACACTTTACGCCAAAAATCACAATCAGCCTCAAGCGAAGAATCTCCGGAAGCCATGTATTCCGTATACGTGTCAGATTCAAGAATACGATCAAGCAGATGACGTAACATTACCTCATCTTCCTCAATCCAGTTCAACGGCTTGTCTTTCTGATACGCTTCCATGTCGGAACAATTACGTAAAATCTCGACAAATTTATTATTAATGAACTTCATGTCGGGATTCAGATCGTCTGCCGTTGGAAGGAATTTGTGCTTGGCATTTTCAATACGAGTCGCTTGGAAATCGGTAATTTCAACCGATAACCAGAGTAACATATGGTAAAGATGGTAGGCTGTTTCAAAAGAACGTTCAAGCGCATTGCGGGCATCAATAGCCGCTGAATGATTATCGGTGAAACTTTTAATAGTTTCCGAAACCATTTCAAAGGCGCGCTCATAACCTCTATGTGAAAAATCTTTAGCCCCTGAAGCTGCTTCAAGAAGTTGTGTGTCACGGGCAATGATAGTTTCAATCAGAACAAGCCAAAGTTGGGCATCATCTTTAAGTGAAGTATTTTTACCCTTCTTATAATCATTGAAAATTACTGAGTTTTCAATTTTATCACGTAATGACTGGAGGTTAGAATCGAATCTTGTAACGTCCGACGTATCACGATGAAGTATTGAACGAATCTGATCGTTGGACAATAAGGCTTTTACTAATTTATTAGTAGAGAGTCTGGGGTCGTTTCCAAGAGTAGTACTCTTACCAATTTTACCGGGGCGGATATCCAAACCTGATAATTCTATAACGAGCAATAGGAGATCGAGGTAAAGAGAATAAGCATATCTACTGTCACGGGAACTGTCGGAAGGAGCGGGTAACAAAGAAAAGTCACTACGGTTCAAAAGATATGAGTAAAGTAATTGAACTACTTTTATTCTAATCAATACTCTGTTAATCATGCCAATGTCCTGTATGAAAGTTAAGACTATCTATTTATTCGACAAAGTTACAACAAACCTTTGGAATTGATGCTAATTATTGAATCAATTTTTTCTGACGAATGGATTCATTCGTTTTTCTTCGCCAATCGTAGTGGTCGGTCCATGACCCGGGCACACCAGCGTGTCATCATTAAAAGAGAATAATTTTTTACTAATACTTTCATACAACAAGTCAGAATTACCTCCTTCAAGATCAGTGCGCCCCACGCTTCTACGAAACAGTGTATCACCGGAAATAATAAAATTACTTTCGGGACACCAAATGGCAATCGATCCCATGGAATGTCCCGGGACCTCAATAATATGAAGTGTCTCGTTCCCCAACGGTAAAATATCTCCTTCATGTAATTGGTTGTCAATTATTACAGGATGAGCTTGTATACGCATCCC
This sequence comes from uncultured Bacteroides sp., assembly GCA_964555405.1. GTDB lineage: Bacteria > Bacteroidota > Bacteroidia > Bacteroidales > Muribaculaceae > Paramuribaculum. The sequence continues at coordinate 42,474 of CAZKSF010000015.1, read as the reverse complement.
GAATCTATCAGCCTGAGCTTGTAAATTACTTCCTAATACAGAGTCTTTATCGGATGCAGAGACCGGAATGTTATATCTGGAAACGATATGACCGTTACCGATAGAATGATCAATGTGTAGGTGAGTATTGATGAGATAGCATAAATCAAGATTTTTATCCTTAATAAAAGTGTCAATCTGACGGAGTTCGGTGTTACTTACCATTCCGGGATCAACGATTGCCGCCTGACGAGAAGTTTCATCCCATAATATATATGTGTTGACATCAAACGGACCAAACGAAAAAACAGAAATTCTCATTGGAATAATAAAATTATATTTTTACGTAAATAAGATCTTTAGTAGCGAAATAGGATTCAGAAAACCAATCGGACAGAGGCACTCTGATTACTGACCGCCGTGCAGTTTCGATTTCATTTTTAAGATCTCCACCCTTAAGACATATTAGACCATTAGGGAGTTTATTAACAGATTTTACACCGACATTTTTAGATGAGATCCTGATGAGATCGGAAAGATTCATTACTGCCCGACTAATGACAAAATCAAATTTTTCATGACATTCACCGGAGTCGCCATGTTGAAATGACACATTTTGAAGTGATATATCTTTGGCGACAGACTCGGCGACTTTAATTTTTTTTGCTATCCTATCAATTAAATGGAACTTGCATTCGGGCCAAATTGTAGCCAAGGGAATACCAGGGAATCCACCTCCAGTGCCGAGATCCATAAAAGATGTACCAGGAACAGGAGTGAAAAAACGTGCAATAGCTAAGGAGTGAAGTATATGGTGCAGATAAATGTTTTCGATATCTTTTCTCGAAATTACATTAATCTTTTCATTCCATTCGCTATAAAGTTGCCCCATTAATCTGAAACTTTCAATTTGAGTAGGTGTCAGGTCTGGGAAATATTTTAAAATTTCTTCCATCAGTAATAAATATGCCGCAAAATTAGTCAATTTACAAGCAATTGCAAAATGTGAATGCGGTGATAAAAAACTGACAAAAAAACGAAGACGGAAAGAAAAAAAAACCTAATGGCTTTTGGCATTACATTTGTAAGTATTACCTTTGCAAGACTTTTAACAGAAATTCAATCCTAACAAGATAAAGAAATGAATGTAACGATGGAAAAGACCGATGCAGTCAGCGCACGCCTGACAGTAACGGTTAACGAAGCAGATTATCAACCAGAAGTAGAGAAAGAACTTAAAAAACTTGGTCGTACCCAACAGATCCCGGGTTTCCGTAAAGGACATGTACCTTTTGGTGAACTTAAACGCCGATTTGGTAAAGAAATGACCAGTGAAGTTCTCAATCGTAAAGTATATGATGCTGTCACAGGTTATCTCCGAGAAAATAAAATTGATATTCTCGGCGAGCCTATGCCTGTTGAGATCAAGGAATTGGATCTTGTAAATCAGAAAGATTTTACATTTGAATATGATCTGGCTCTTGCTCCTGAATTAAATGCTGAAATAAACAAGGATGTGCATGTTCCGTTCTATAAAATAGAAGTGACCGATGAAATGGTCAAGGAACAGAGTGATGCCTTCCGCCGTCGTTTCGGTTCGCAGCAGCCCGGCGAAGAATTCGAGGAAAACGCAGTAGTGAAAGGCGTCTTCATGGAACTTGATTCTGAAGGAAAGATTAAGGAAGGTGATGACTCAATTCAGGTTGCTGACGGTATTGTAGGGCCCATCCATTTCAAATCCAAAGAAGAAGCTGATAAGTTTATCGGTAAAAAGGTCGGTGAGACTGTTGTGTTCAATCCTTATGCAAGTTGCGATGGTGATGTTGTGGAACTTTCATCAATGCTTCATATTGACAGGGAAAGAGCTGCTGAAGTCAAGAATGATTTCCAGTTTACAATATCTGAGATAATTGTTCTACGTCCTGCAGAAATTAATGAAGAGTTCATAAACAACGTATTCGGAACTGACTCTGACATCAAAACAGAGGAAGAGTATTTAGCAGCTGTGAAGGATGTTGTAGCCCAGAATTTACTTTCAAATAGCCGTGCACTCTTCGCTCAAACAGTAAAGAAGGAATTCGTTGATCGTTTCGGTGGTTTCGAATTACCGGAACGCTTACTCAAGCAATGGCTCATCCGTCGCAACGAAGGTCTCAACGAGGAGAATATTGATGAAGAGTTCAAGAAACTTGAAAGAGATTTACGTTGGCAGCTGATAAGTGACCGTGTCGCTAAACAACTTAATGTAGAGGTTACAGAAGAGGATCTTTTGGAATTTGCCAAGATTATCGCTTCGCGTCAGTTCGCACAGTATGGAATGACAAATATTCCGATGGAGACAATAGAGCAATATGCAAAAACAATTGTAGATGATAAAAAGTATCGTTCACAGTTGTATGATCAGACATACGAAAGCAAGCTTTTTGCAGCAATCGACGATGCTGTAACTCTTGATACCGAAGAGGTTTCACTTGTCAAATTCCGTGAAATAGCACAAAATCTTTAAGGAAACACTCACAGGTAATTGACAAAAGAGACATCCCGTCGGGCAGAAGCTTACGGGATGTCTCTTTTGTCAATCTTGCAAATTTTAGAAAAAATAATATAGGGGAGATAAAAAAATTTTCAATTCTCATAAAAAAATCGTAACTTTGATATATTAAAACTTAAAATTATAAATAAAAAAATGAATAAGGATTTTCGTAATTTCGCAGTCCATCATCAAGGGATGAACGGTCTTGCACTTGATCAATATACTTCTTATACCAATACACAGCTTTCTTCAAGCTGGATTAACCCGAGCATTATTGAAGAACGTCAGTTGAATGTAGCTCAGATGGACGTTTTTTCGCGTCTCATGATGGATCGAATTATTTTTCTTGGAACTCAAGTGGATGAATATACTTCATCGGTTATCCAGGCACAGTTATTGTATCTTGCCGCCAGCGATCCCGGTAAAGATATTTCGATTTATTTGAATTCTCCCGGTGGTTCGGTATATCACGGATTGGGTATTTATGATACGATGCAACATGTAGCATGTGATGTGTCAACCATTTGTACGGGAATTGCAGCCTCAATGGCAGCAGTATTGTTAGTCGGAGGAACAGAGGGTAAACGTTATGCTTTACCTCATTCACGAGTTATGATTCATCAGCCCCTCGGAGGCGCTCAAGGACAGGCAACTGATATATTGATCAGTGCACGTCAGATTGAGATTCTACGTAAAGAGCTTTTCCAGATAATTTCGGATCATTCGAAGATGCCTTACGAAAAAGTGGCTGAAGACAGCGAACGCGACTACTGGATGACAGCTGCCGAAGCCAAAGAATACGGAATGATTGATAAAGTTCTTGAACCTTCAAAGCGTTAAAGCTGATTTGTGTCATACTATGGCAAAAAAGAAACAAGGAGATAATAATATGGAAATATGTGCATTCTGCGGAAGAGAATCTCAACCGCAGAATGTCATGATTCCAAGTCGTTACGAGGGTATATATATATGTTCTGACTGTGTTGAACAACTCAACGGACTTGTTAAAGAGTATTTTGGAGTTTCCAAACCCGCTTCTGCCACAAAATCAAAAAAATCAGAACAAGCACCCATAGAAACGATAGCCAAGCCACATGACCTGAAAAAATTTATGGATGAATATGTTATCGGTCAGGATTCGGCTAAGAAACAGCTCGCGGTTGCGGTTTATAACCACTATAAGAGACTTAATCAGAAAGATGATGATGTCGATATAGAAAAAAGTAATATCATTATTGTCGGACCCACCGGTACCGGTAAGACTCTTCTCGCCAAAACGATAGCCCGTAAGCTTGATGTTCCGTTTGCGATTGTGGACGCTACAGTCCTCACAGAAGCCGGTTATGTCGGAGAGGATATTGAAAGTCTTCTTGTGAGGTTGCTTCAGGCAGCAGATTATGATCTTGAAAAGACTGAAAGAGGAATCGTATTCATTGATGAGATTGATAAGATAGCCCGAAAAGGAGATAACCCGTCAATAACCAGAGATGTGAGTGGAGAAGGTGTTCAACAAGGACTTCTCAAGCTTCTGGAAGGTTCGATAGTCAATGTTCCACCCCAGGGCGGACGTAAGCATCCGGAGCAACGAATGATTCCAGTTAATACGAAGAATATCCTTTTTATATGTGGTGGAGCCTTTGAGGGTATCGAAACTAAAATAGCCCATCGTCTGAACACTCGGGTTGTAGGCTTCTCGTCCAACACAACCGACATGAAGCAAGTACGGGAAAATTTGCTTCAATATGTGACCCCACAGGATCTGAAATCATATGGTCTTATTCCGGAAATTGTAGGTCGACTTCCGGTTTTGACACACCTTGATCACCTTGACCGTAAAGCTCTTCGTCAAATTCTCACTGAGCCTAACAATGCTATAGTGAAGCAGTATGTAAAGCTGTTTGAAATGGACGGCATAGAGCTTGAATTTGAAGAAGAAGCACTGGATCTTATTGTTGATAGGGCGATTGAATACAAGCTTGGAGCACGTGGACTCCGCTCGCTGGTTGAAACTGTCATGATGGAACCGATGTTTGATTTACCTACAGAAAAGCCAGAGAAATTTATAGTGACTCGTGAATATGCCCAAAAGCAGTTAGATGCTGCAAATAAGGCTTTAAAAAATTAATAAAGACCAACAGTTAGATACGATTCCGTAACAAAAAATATCCTTAACATGCACAGCTCCTCCCAGATCCATGAAACGCTTAAACATTATTTCGGGTTTGATGCGTTTAAAGGCAACCAACAGGCAATCATAATGAGTTTGCTTGAAGGTAATGACACATTTGTTCTCATGCCTACAGGAGGGGGTAAATCACTTTGCTATCAATTACCGGCATTGGTTTCGGATGGAACGGCTATAGTTATCTCACCACTGATAGCTCTGATGAAAAATCAGGTAGATGCGATGAGAAGTTTTAGCGAAGAGGATAATGTTGCACATTTCCTTAATTCATCCCTTAATCGGACTCAGATTGATCAAGTAAAATCAGATATACTATCGGGTAAAACAAAACTTCTTTACGTAGCTCCGGAGTCACTGACTAAAGAGGATAATATTGAATTTCTGAAAAGCGTAAAGATTTCGTTTTATGCAGTGGATGAAGCTCACTGCATTTCGGAATGGGGACATGATTTCCGACCTGAATATCGTCGGATACGTCCTATAATTTCAGAAATAGGTATTCGTCCAGTGATAGCTCTTACAGCGACTGCGACTCCAAAGGTTCAACATGATATTCAGAAGAATCTTGGAATGCCTGATGCCAAAATATTCAAATCTTCTTTTAACCGGCGTAATTTATATTATGAAATACGTCAGAAGAATGAGAATACAGATAAGGATATAATAAGATTCATAAAAAATCGTCCGGATAAATCAGGTATAATATATTGCTTAAGTCGAAAAAAAGTAGAAGAACTTACTGATCTCTTACTTCTTAACGGGATCAAGGCTTTGGCATATCACGCGGGGATGGATAGTGTGACACGCTCTCAAAACCAGGATGATTTTTTACTTGAAAGAGTTAAGGTAATAGTTGCTACCATTGCTTTTGGTATGGGAATCGACAAGCCGGATGTCAGGTTTGTGATTCATTATGATATGCCAAAATCTCTTGAAGGATATTACCAGGAAACCGGACGTGCCGGACGCGACGGGGGTGAAGGATATTGCATGACTTTCTATTCAGCTAAGGATATCAAGAAGATGGAAAAATTCATGCAAGGAAAAAAAAGCATAAGTGAACAGGAGATAGGGAAGCAATTGCTTGCCGAAACCGTTGACTATGCTGAATCCAATGTCTGTCGTCGAAAACTCTTACTTCATTATTTTGGAGAGGAGTATCATGATGAAAATTGCGGAAATTGTGACAATTGTTTAAACCCAACAAAAAAAGTGGAAGCGAAAGATGACTTATGCGCGGTTATCGAAACTGTTACCGCTCTTAATGAAAAGTTCAAATCAGATACTGTTATTAACGTGATGCAAGGGAAAGAAACAAGTGAGACTAAGGCTTCTCATTTGGAAGAACTTGAAGTATTTGGTTGTGCATCAAGTACAGATAACAGACAGCTTGCGACAGTGATTAAACAAGCGATATTAAGCGGCTATCTTGAAAAGGATATTGAAAATTACGGGATAATAAAAGTAACTGATAAGGGTAAAGAGTTCTTAGAATCACCTAAATCCTTTAAAATCGTTGAAGATAATGATTTTGGAGAGGAAGAAGAGGAAGAGGATATGAAATCCGGTTCCACCTGTGCTGCTGATCCTGAACTGTTTTCAATTCTTAAAGATCTGAGACGAAAATTGGCAAAGCAGCTTGAACTGCCTCCATATGTGATTTTTCAGGATCCATCCTTAGAAGCTATGGCTACTACTTATCCGGTAAGTCTGGAAGAACTTCAGAATATCCCAGGCGTAGGATCAGGAAAGGCGAGACGATATGGTGCTGATTTTCTTAAAGTAATTCGTCGGCATGTAGAGGAAAATGAGATAGAACGTCCTGAAGATATGATAGTAAGGATAGTGCCTAATAAGAGTAAGGTTAAAATTGCAATTATACAGGCTATTGACAGGAAGGTTCCGCTCGATGAAATTGCCGAGTCCCGCGACATGGAATTTGATGAATTGCTAAATGAAGTAGAGTCGATAGTTGATTCTGGTACAAAAATTAACATTAATTATTTCATAGATGAAATATTGGATCAGGATCAACAGGATGAACTTTTCGAATATTTCAAGGAGAGTGAAAGCGGAGACTTAAAAGATGCAATGAAAGAATTAGGAAGCGATTATACAGAGGAGGAAATAAGACTTTTCAGGATTAAGTTCATGTCTGAAATGGGTAATTAAAGATGAGTACAGGAAAACCATCGCCAATAGTACGTTATTCCGGAGTCGAACTGACCCGGCGTGAACTCATAGTGCTAAAGCACATTGAGTTCACTGTTATGCCGGGGGAAATGGTTTATTTGGTCGGTAAGGTAGGGAGTGGAAAATCTACCTTATTGAAGTCTATGTATGCCGAAGTCCCGGTTTATAGCGGCTCGGCTAATGTTCTCGGCTATGACTTGCTGGACTTACGCAGGCGGGATATTCCGTTCCTGAGACGAAAACTGGGAATCGTATTTCAAGACTTTCAGCTGCTACCGGACAGAGACGTTTCAGATAATTTGAAATTTGTATTGTCTGCTACGGGATGGAAATCAGAAATTGAGATTGAGAATCGCATTCAGGAGGTATTAAAGATGGTTGGAATGGAGATAAAATCATATAAATTTCCGCATCAGCTTTCCGGAGGAGAACAACAAAGGGTTGCCATAGCACGAGCTTTATTAAACAAACCCCAACTGATTCTCGCAGACGAACCTACAGGTAATCTTGATGGCGATACGGCTGATAATATTGTCTCGCGTCTTTATAACATTGCATTAAACGGAACACCTGTTGTAATGGCTACCCATAATACTTCATGGCTCACAAGTTATCCGGGTGTAGTATGGAGGTGTGAGAATAAAAAACTTACACGGGATGATAACTTCTAATGATATAAAGCTTATATCAAAACTGTCTGAAACAAAGTACAGGCGTTCAACTAATTTGTTTAAAGTTGAGGGCGTAAAAGCTGTGAAAGATACCATTGGTCATTTCCAATTGGAAAAATTAATTGCTACTCCGGCTTGGATAGAAGAAAATGCAAGTTGGACCAATGACTATATCAATTTCCTTTTTAAAGCATCGTCCAGAGATCTCAGTAGGATGAGTTCTTTCGCAACTCCTCCTGATGTTATAGCAGTTTATAAAATACCGGAACGGAATATTGATATAGATGATATTGATTCAGATCAACTTATTGTCGCACTTGACTGCATCCAGGATCCAGGTAACCTTGGAACAATCATAAGAACATGTGATTGGTTTGGAGTACGTACGATAATTTGCAGTAGGGACACTGTCGATGTTTTTAATCCAAAAACGATTCAGGCGACGATGGGTGCTATCTCAAGGGTTAAAGTTATTCCTGTAGACCTGTACGAATGTTTCCAGTTATTTAGAAAAAAGAAGATTCCAATATATGCCACTTTGTTGGAAGGAGAAAATATTTTCGATGCAAGCCTTACAGCCGGTGGAATTATCGTGATGGGGAATGAAGGGAAAGGAGTCAGTACCAGTCTATTAGCTGAAGCAACCCGAAATATTACCATACCCTCGTACCCGCGAGATTGTAAGACTTCTGAGTCTTTGAATGTTGGTATTGCTACGTCGATAATCCTGTCACAGTTTCGAATGCGAATTTTTTAATTAAAAGATGGCAAAAGAAAAATCAGTCTGGATATGTAATAATTGTGGCGCTGACTCACCAAAATGGGAAGGAAAGTGTCCTGCCTGTGGTCAATGGAATACTTTAGTAGAAGAGAAAATCGTAATATCTCCCCGAAAGACTTTGACCTCTACGAAAACGGGTAAGTCCATACCGATGAAAATCGCTGATATTTCAGGGGGAGAAACTCAGCGGATACTAATGCCAAGTAAAGAACTTAACCGAGTTCTTGGTGGCGGGTTAGTACCGGGATCTCTTGTTCTTATAGGAGGGGAACCAGGGATTGGAAAATCAACATTGATTCTGCAGAATGTTCTTTCGATTAAATCAAAGAGAGTCCTTTATGTGTCGGGAGAAGAAAGTGCATTTCAGTTGAAGATGAGGGCAGACAGAATTGGCAGAGTTTCCGATCAGCTATTTATCCTATGTGAGACATCTCTGGAATCAATAATTAGTCAGATAGAAGATATTAAGCCTCAGATTATTGTTATTGATTCTATTCAGACAATCGCATCCGATGCTTTAGAATCGTCTCCCGGAAGTGTGAGTCAAGTCCGTGAATGTTCGGCAATGCTCCTGAAATATGCAAAAACGAGCGGGATACCTATTATAATCATCGGACATATAAATAAGGAAGGGGCAATTGCAGGTCCCAAAGTACTTGAACACATTGTGGATGCAGTGCTTCAGTTTGAAGGTGATCGTCACTATCTTTACCGGATTCTGCGGTCAATAAAGAATCGCTTTGGCAATACATCTGAACTTGGTATTTATGAGATGTGTCAGAAAGGACTTCGTGAAGTTCAAAACACATCAGAGATGTTTTTATCGCAGGGAACGGAATTATTATCAGGCTCAGCGATAGGTTCGGCTCTCGAAGGAATTCGTCCGTTATTGATAGAAGTTCAGGCCTTGGTTAGCAGCGCAGCTTATGGTACGCCACAACGAGCTGTTACCGGATTTGATGCGAAAAGATTGAATATGTTACTCGCTGTACTTGAAAAACGCGTAGGTTTTAAACTTATACAAAAAGATGTTTTTCTAAATATAGCTGGAGGACTGAAGGTAAGTGATCCAGCTCTCGACTTGGCAGTAATAAGCGCCGTAATGTCTTCAAATATTGATATGCTGATACCCAAGACTACATGTTTTGCCGGTGAGGTAGGGCTTTCCGGTGAAATACGTCCGGTTACCAGAATAGAACAGAGAATATTGGATAGTGAAAAATTAGGCATGGAACGAATAGTCATTCCACGCCATAATCTGAAGGGTTTCGATTACTCAAAAGTTAAAGCCGAAATAATCGAAGTAAATAAGGTAGAAGAAGCTTTCCGGATATTGTTTTCTTAATCTTTATTTGTAGAACGTGGTAATACTTTGACTTGCAGCTTTGAAGCTGCACGTTCTGCTTTTTCGCGAGCTGCTTCAACACTTTCATCAGTAGCCAAGATAACAGCTAAACGCCGATGCCCCACAACTTCAGGTTTACCGAAAATTCGCATTTGTACACCTTCTTCCTCAAGGACTTTATCCACATCCTCAAACATAATCCTGTCAGAATCGCCTTCAACCACAACAGCATGTGAAGCAGAGGGCCCGTAAAAACGTATTGATGGTACGGGCAGTTCGAGAAGGGCTCTGGCATGGAGTGCAAATTCACTCATATCCTGAGAAATCATGGTTACCATTCCCGTATCATGAGGGCGAGGAGAAACTTCGCTGAAAATTACTTTATCATTCTTGATAAAAAGTTCAACTCCAAAAATACCATATCCACCTAAAGCATCAGTAATCGCTTTGGCAATATGACGCGCTTCCGTTATAGCCTTCTCGGACATGGCCTGAGGCTGCCAAGACTGGCGATAATCACCATTTACCTGGATATGTCCAATCGGTTCACAGAAAGTAGTTCCGGATTTACTTCTAACTGTCAGAAGAGTAATTTCGTAGTCAAAATCAATAAAACCTTCAATAATTACACGTCCTGCACCGGCACGTCCTCCTTCTTGAGCGATGGTCCAGGCTTTTTGCATATCTTCAGGAGTTTTGATTACACTTTGACCATGACCGGAAGAACTCATTACCGGTTTAACGACACAAGGAATGCCTATTTCTTCAACACCTTTTTTAAATTCTTCAAAATCAGATGCGAAACGATAAGGGGAGGTGGGTAAACCAAGTTCTTCAGCAGCTAACCGACGAATGCCTTCTCGATTCATTGTCAACCACGCTGCATTAGCAGTGGGAGTGACATTGTAGCCTTCAGCTTCGAGCTGTTTTAACATATGGGTTGCAATAGCTTCAACTTCAGGTATGATGTGATCGGGTTTTTCTTTCTCGATAACTTCTTTAAGTTTTTCGGGATCGAGCATGTTGAATACATAGCTGCGGTGGGCTATCTGCATTGCAGGAGCGTTTGGATATCTATCGCAAGCCACAACCTCTACTCCATATCGCTGAAGTTCTATAGCCACTTCTTTACCAAGCTCTCCACTACCAAGTAACAGAGCTTTTTTACCGATCTCCGTCATTGTTGATCCGAATTTCGCCATGGGGATAAATGTTTATTTAAATGAGTTGAATGGACATAATTAAATCAGATAAGACCGCTCTCAGCCATAGTGATCATTTTCGGACCAGGAATGAAGTAAAACTCCAATCTACGGTTTTCTGCGCGGTTAGCTCTGGTTAGGTTATCATTCATCGGATCCTTATCTGCCATTGAAAATGGAATCACGATAAGATCCTCACTTGCTTGACCAAGATCAATAAGGCTAATAATCCAATCGTAGACCGAATTAAGACGTGATAATGAAAGTTTTTCTCTGTATACGGAAGATCCTGTATCATCAACATTCATCGATATAACTACTTTATACATCATAGCATCTTCCAACAGGGGGACAATTTTTTGAAGAACCTTGCGGCTGTCTTTCGACAGAAGAGTATCGTTTGGAAGAAATAATTGATCAGATGGTACTGATATAACCATAACTTCTCCCTCGCGCATTAAATCAACTGTAAAATCGTCCATTAGATTTTCAGCCACACTCCGGACATATTTCCTTATACCAGGTTTAGATCTATCGGGAACGACCGGTGTTGCGATATTTGGATCAAAATCCATATCAAGGTACACCTCTTCAGCATAACCGGCATAAGGATCAACCCCCGGATTAATATCTTCGGAAGGTACTTGAGCCGATAACGACATCATGTAGGATGTGAATATGAAAAAAAAGGATATTGAAGAGAGGAACTTTTTGATCATGATAAGCTTTCTTCGTATAAAATTTCTCCTGTTACTATTGCCGGTATATCCTCTAATTTTATCTTTGATGATTTATCTTTTGAAATCAGATGACATACATAATCAAATAAACTTTCAGCATCATCCCCAGTGAGGGTCAATACTCCGTTATTTAATGAGATTTCAATATCTATATCATCATCTTCGCTGAATTGTTCAAAGAAATCAAATGTCAGATCAATTACCTCAATGAGATCATCGTCAGAATAGAAATCAGACTTTTCTTTTCCTAAATGTTCGCGAATGTAAGCTATAGCATCTATTTCATCAAACTCTTTCATATTTAAAATATTTAAAAATTATCATCGAAGCCATCCGGGAGATCGATATGGACGCTTTGTGCTTCCGGTTCGATCCCTGTGACAAATGCTTCAACAAAAGGTATGTAAGTTTCTGTTCCGTCAATACGCTCCACGATCATAAGAGCGTTTTCAGTTGATTGTTCATTCCCAATAACAGTTCCATATAATCTTCCAGATGAATCAAACACTTTATAATCATTTAAATCTTCCAGATAAATTATGTCAGAATCACTATCCTCGGATTCGAATAACCGAGCATCACCCCAGACACTTAAACCTCTGAAAAGATTGATTCTCTCAGATGTTTCATATCCCTGAAATCTCAAAAGAAAAGTCTCCTGAGATCTTTGGCGACAAGTAATGATTTTCAATGGAATTTTTGTGGAATCCACATCTACGAACAAGAATGATCCTGAATGAAGATTGACATCCTCAGAAGCATTGAAATTAATTTCACCACCGAGACCGTGAGGTTGACCGAATCTCCCAATCTCTATAAAATTCTCCGGGAAGGATTTTACAATCATTTCTTCTTTTTCTTTTTTCCTAAAGGCTGAGGAGCTTCAATAAATTCATGAAGTCTCAATTCATCCTGTCGGATATCTATTTGCCCATGCGAAAGATCTCGGAGATCATTAAATATTTTCCTATCATCAACTCCGTCGCGATTAACAGCAAGCATAAGTTTTTTCATATGGTTTGCCGTCAAGCGGACAAGCTCATCTCTTTCAGCGCCTAACTCCAATTCAAGTATCTGAGAGACCAATTTTTGAATATTCTTTCCATAATGCTTGAAAGTTATACAGGAACTATTATAGTCTATTCTCATGGGTTTATTATCATCAGGATGAATGATATCATAAGGATAATCAATGTCCAGATCATAGTCTGCCATAATTGCAAGATGATCCCACAATTTGTGAGCATAGTCGGGGGTATCGCGAAGTTCCGGGAAGAGATTCCCCATAGTTGCAATTATAGTCTGAGCACAGTAATTACGTTCCTCTCTGTCAGGAATTGTCTTGCAAAAATCGATCATCTGCTGAATATTGCGTCCGTACTCAGGCAACTTCAGACGTTTGAGTTGAGTATTGTAGCTTATCATTTCGGGATAAATATTTCTACAAAATTACGATTAATTTATTAATTGCCCAAACAACTTAATCAGGCATTCAAATTTGCTCAGGTAAAGTTGATTTTATTTCTTCCATTGTTACCAGATTGCTTACAATTGCATATATAGTCAGACCCGCAGGCGAGTGAATCTGAAGTTTAGACGATATATTTCTCCGGTGCGTCATAACAGTATTGACTGATACATTGATTAAATTAGCTATTTCTTTGTTAGACATACCTTTTACAATTCCTATCACAACTTCCTTTTCTCGTGGAGAAAGTTCTTTTTGAGGAATATCAGTATCAAGGGATACGTATTTTTTTAAAGTGTTAAGAAGTAAATCAGTGTTATCATAAATTGAAATTATGTCATCATAGAACTTTCGGATAGCCGGAGGATACTGATTTATTGAAACCCCGATAATAGATTTTACTCCATTTTGCCTCATGATCTCAATGTCATTAACACTGACAACAGACATATCAACAATCATAATCAACGGTATAACATGTACCATCCGACGAATATAATCGTCAATGTTATATTTTTCAATTCTTAAAGATATGTCTTTAAGATGAATAAAAGTCTGCTCTATTCCAATGGACAAAAGAGGAGACGGTAGAATCAGACCAATAGTGGAATGTTTCATAAGTTCATATTAACCTCTTCAATCCGGCGAATCAAAGGCACAAGGATATGATTCTCTATGTCGGTATGAGTACGTAAGTCCTCATCGCAATTATACAAATCCACCAACACGTCATACATTCTATACGGTATGGCGGTCTTGTATGCCCGGAGAATAATATTTTTCAACTCAACTAAATTATCAGAAATCTCTTTATGGTTCTTGGAGAAAGTATTGATATTATAATCAGTAGTATGCCGATCTTGAGTAAGGGATCTTATATAGGGGAATACCGTCGTTTCCTCGTACTTAAAATGATTTGCTACCTCATTGACATATTCATCAAAAAAGCGGATTATAGCCGGATTAATCTCTTGATGATTCTTGTCTAAAGCTAAGATAAGATTATTACGAATATGTGGGAACTTATAGCTAAGAAAGTAATCGTGAGAATTCTGTAAGAAATCAACCAGCCCCGAAGCTGATGTCAGGGAAACGGAATCAAGATCGATTTTCTTGGAAAAAATAAAATTAATTATTAATAGGAACAAGTCTGTTGCAATATTATTATCACGACAGATATCCTCAATTGATCTTGAGCCGAATCCCAAAGTAATTGAGAATCTGCTCAAGATCGGTAGAATATTAAAATCTTCCCTAATAATGTCTATGAGAGTATCGTCCTTTGAAAAAATAACAGGTACAGGCGAAGACATTGAATGAATTTTATTTATTCGGAAACAATTGAATTTTCATCACTGTTATCGTTGGAAGGTTCCGGTAAAAAATCGGTTATGCCGGAAGCAATCAGAAGGTTGTACCAGGAAAACAGTTTTCGTATATCGCTTGTTTTAACGCGCTCCTGATCGTAGTCTGTGAGAACTTCACCAAAAAAATCACGTATTTTCCCAGAGTTTTCGAGTTCCTTGACATCAACCGGTAAACCATTTGTTTTCTTATTTAAGGAGTCAAGAACGTTTCCAAGCGGTTCATCGCCATTATTAGTGTACATTGACACATCAGCAAGAGAAATCACTTTGTCACGGGCATGAACAGGTAGGCGTTTTCCGTCTGTAAGAGATTCAACAATGAGCATATTTTTACCTTGACTAACGAGTTTGAACAAACCGGGACGCCCGGAAATAGAAATAATTTTGTTTATCATTTTAATATTATTTTCGTGATTATAAAACTATCTATGAAATGAATTATTTTAGGCATTCGAGAACTTCAGAAACATCATCCACGTATCTGAAATTAAGACCTTCAATATAACGTGGGTTTATATCTTCGATGTCTTTGCGGTTTTTGGAAGAAAGGTATACTTCAGTAATTCCGGCACGTTTAGCAGCAAGAATTTTTTCCTTTAAACCTCCAACAGGAAGGACTTTACCTCTTAATGTAATTTCTCCTGACATCGCAACGCCAGGTTTAACGGGTCTTTCGGTCAGGAGAGATGCTATTGCAGTAACCATCGTGATACCGGCAGAGGGTCCATCTTTTGGAATTGCTCCCTCCGGAACATGAATATGAATCTCGTTAGTATCGAACACAGATGGTTCTATGGAATAATCTACGGCATGTGCTTTCAAATATTGAAGTGCGATCATTGCCGATTCTTTCATGACATTCCCAAGATTGCCTGTAATTGTCAATTTATCATTTTTTGAAGGAGACTTTGATGCTTCAATAAACAATATTTCACCTCCAACTGCAGTCCATGCAAGCCCGGTAGCAACCCCGTATGGAAGATTGAGGTCAGAACTATCGTGATTATATGATTCAAGACCTAACATTTCTCGAACAATCTTTGTATCGATTAAATTAGGGGCAGATCCTTCTCTCGAAAGTTTCAAAACTGTTTTTCGAGCTAATTCCGATAATTTTTTACTAAGAAGCCGTACTCCGCTTTCTGCAGTATAATGTTCAATAATATACATTACAGCATCATCAGAAACTGTAAACTCAGAATCAGAAAGATTATGTTTTTTCCTAACTTCAGGAATGAGATGGCGGCGTGCTATTTCGAGCTTTTCTTGAGGAAGATACCCCGACATCTCTATGATTTCCATTCGGTCGAGTAACGGTTTTGAAAGAGTGTCCAGCGTATTCGCTGTAGCGATGAAAATAATCTTAGACAAATCGAAATCTACATCTATGTAGTTATCATGAAAGTGATCATTCTGTTCAGGGTCAAGAACTTCCAGTAAAGCAGCAGACGGATCGCCTTTAAAGTCATTACCAAGTTTATCAATTTCATCAAGAAGGAGAACGGGATTGTTCACCCCCGCTTTTTTTACAGCAGCCATTATTCTACCCGGCATAGCTCCAATATAGGTTCGCCTGTGACCACGTATCTCGGCTTCATCATGCATGCCTCCAAGAGAAACACGTTCGTATTTGCGTCCGAGTGCTTTCGCAACTGATGAACCTAATGAGGTTTTGCCTACACCCGGTGCGCCGACAAGGCACAAAATAGGTGCACGTAATTCGGGACTACGCATGGCGAGGGCAACCTGTTCAAGGATACGTTCTTTAATTTTCTCCATTCCATAATGGTCACCTTCCAGAATAGATTCAGCTGTAGGAAAATCGGTATTCAGATCTGTTGACTTATTCCAGGGGAGTTCCGTGAGCATTTCAAGATAGGAAAAAAGCACCGCGTAATCCGGACTTGCCGGATTGAATCGTTCAAGCTTCTTTATATCTCGATTAAATAATGCGGAAACATTCGAGGGGAGGTCTGCTTCCTGAGCTTTTTGTCTGAGTCGGCTTACATCATCGTCTTCGTCTCCGTAAATTTCCTCACGAATAACCTCGTACTGATGTTGAAGAAATGCTTTCCTCTGATTTTCATTCATAGCTTCCCTCGCCTGATCACGAATATCGTTTACGACTTCAAGCATATTGATGCTCTCAAACAATTCTTTGAGAAGAGCCTTAGCCCGTTCGCGGATCGAGTTTTTTCGCAGTAGTGCCATCCTTTTTTCGATCGGCAACGGCATTTGAGTACAAATGAAATTGATGAGTTGCGTAGGGTCGGATATATGTTGAATATTCAAACGCAATTCCGGGGGAGCATCCGGTGTAGAATTCAGTATTTTGTCAGTAGCTTCCTTAACCTGAGTTACAATAGCTTCCATTGATTTGTCATGTACTCTCGGAAGTACTTCGCCAATAATATCGACTTTGACAGTTAAACCGGGCATGTCTGCCGTTTCCGGATTAAGTGCTTTTATTTTTACACGGGTAGCACGCCTTGACTGAACAAGAGCAGCTTTACGTTCATCCGGAAGATCAATTATCTGTATAATGTCAGCAATGACACCATATTCATTAAGTTCCTCTATAGATTTTGGGAAAGTATCAGATTTAGATTTCTGACAAACTACGCAAACAGGTAAATGATTCTTTTCGGCATATTCAACAACTGCGAGTGAAGTTTCACGTGTTAAAAGAATCGGTAATGCGACATCCGGAAACATAACCATATCCATTGCCGGCAATAGCAGCAGACAATCGGGGTCAGGTTCAGTAAGTTGGTCGGAAGAGAGTTTTATGGCTCCGAATGACACAATCTTTTGTACATTATCTTTCATATCCAATATATGGCTTCACAAAAATATATGTCAAAGTTACAGAAAAACTATGACTTCTGCAAATAGCCACAAATACATGATGGATAATAAGAAATAGAAATAGGAATTAAACGGGAATAACCATCATAGGTATATCAGAATGGAATAAAAGACGGTGCGCAATGCCAGGATTAAACAAACGTGAAAAAACGTTTTTCTTTTTACTTGGAATTACTATGAGATCCGGTAAGGATATATCTGAATTAGAGAATCGCTTAAGCAACATGTCAATGTCAGTTGCAATGCTGTTGAACTGACATTCGGGATAATGCTGCGACGCATATTCTATCAAAACTGAAAAATCACTATATGATCGGGACAAAACTGTTTTTTCAATTTTTACAAAAGTAACGTTTGCTGAATTCTGAATTTGTAGAAAGCGATGCAATATGTCAAGAACAATAAAATCTTCCTGATCAAATTCAACGAACATCATTACATCGGGAGTTTTTTCCGGACTCCAGTCAACCGATTTATCCGGCACTGTAAAAACCGGGAAACGACAACTATCAAGAACTTCAGCAGTTACGCTGCCAACTAATTCACGAGCTTTAGCTCCTGCACCACGAGTTCCCATAACAATAAGTGTGGGAGAGCGTCGTTTTGCGGTACTTAGAATTAAATCTTCAGGGAGACCTTCGGCAATTTCAGTGGAAAACTTAACTGCCGGAATTGAACCTTGTTTAATTAGCTGTTTGAGCTTTGCTTCATATACAGTCATCCTTTGATGAGCCTTTACATAATCAGCATTTAACTGGGAATTATCTAAAGCATCATAGGTGAAAGTGGGTGAAAGTTGAAGTGATCTACCGTTAAATTGATTTACAAATGTATGTAAAAGATGAATGACTGCATCCTGCCGATCTGCTAATGTGAAAGCTGCACAGGTTGCATGATGAGAGTGGTCGGAAAAATCTACCGGAATTAAAATTTCACGTTTCTTGAGGAGTCGGTTAACCGGGATATCTTCATGAGAAAAAATTTCCGGATTCTCAACTATTCTCAAAGCGAAAGGAAGATCTTTTTCATGTATTCGAACTCTGACCCCAACCGATACTTCAGGATGTTCGAGATTAACATTTTGCAAAACCGACTCAATCCCCTCTGAATCAAGAAGTGACTTTAACTGCTGCGCCTTGTTGAATGTGTGAATGGCGAGTGTGATAAAACGAGACTCTTCTTTTTCGGAAGATGTAGACATTTTCTTCTGAATGAGTAAGGAGATAAAAGAGAGAAGAATGAGTAATGATGGTCTTTAAGCGTTGGGAAATAAAAAGTAATTACTTATTTCTTTCCTTCCTGAAGAATTTCAATAGCCATATCGTATATGGTAGTATCATCCAGAACAACTATACCGCCATCGGGTCCCGGTTCGATATGAACTCCACAATTTTTACCCGATTGATAATTACTTCCGCCAAAATAATTACGAACAGTCTGAACAGTAGTATTGAGGCGATCTGCTATCTGGTGCATTGATCCGTCAGGCAAGCTGTCTTTGATACGACGAAGCTCGTTAAAAGTGATGGTCTTTGTCATCTTTTTCCCGGTATTTAATGGTTAATAAAAATAGTTTCTAATTGTAGTCGTAAAAATAGGTACAATTTATTACTCTTGCAAATAAATTGACGACTATTTTTCGAATCTAATATTTTTTTTTGATTATATAATTGATCATTAGATGATTTCAAGCGCTACCGCAGGTGCCCATCCTCTATGGTCATTATCGAGTTCGACCTTATACCACTTTAATGAACCAATGGTATCGGTTGTGTTGGTCAACGAATCGATTATTTTTAGGGATGATCCTTCATGAAGAAGCGCAACTTCCTCATTCCGGTCACGAGGTGTACGGGGTGCCGTACTTAATACAACACTTGGAGAAGTCACTATAGCTTCATCTCTGGCATTCATCCTCGAGCCGCTAATACAAGCTATTACGTAGAAAATTACAGCTAACGGAAATGAGGTAAGCGCTCCGAAAAAACCGAATTTTCGGTATACGACAGGAGTAGTATATAAATAAACAGCAGCTAAAATTAGCGAAAGCAAGAAAAAAGCGGTTCCTAACCAAGCCCAAGTGTCAGAACGAAGTATTTTAGTGGTTGAGTTAAAAAAGGACTGAAATAATGACACATTTGAGACCTGTTTATCAACTATTTTCGATTTCACGAAAGATAAATTAAATTGAGCATCGGAATATGAGGGATCCAGACGTAACGCTCTCTCATATGACACAATTGACTTACCGGGTTGACCTGCTCTGAAATAAGCGTTCCCTAAATTATAAAGAACCTGAGGAGATGTACCATCTCTACGGATCGCTTCCTCATAAGATGCTACTGAAAAGTCAAAATCATCGGCGGCATAAGCTGAGTCTGCTTGAACAAGCAGCTGATTGTCTGTGGAATTAATGACTTCTATTGGAGAAAATAGAGATAATGTAAGAAGTATTTTAGCGTAAATTTTCATTGACGTGTCTTATTAATTTTAGATCGTTCGATCTTATCGATTATTTCTGTTCCCTTATTGAAAATAGATTCAATCTTTTCGGATGCCGTGGCAGGGGCGTATTTTGCCATTTCGCAGTCATCTATCAGAGTAATAACTTCATTCGCAACCTCCTGATCGATACCACGTGAAACAAGTGTTCCGGAAATATTATCTCTCGTAAGAGACGATATAGGCATAGATAGTTTATCACTGAAGTAGCCCCAAATAGCTTTGAGCATTTCATCATAGAATAGTTCTGTTTTACCTGCATTTAATGCTGCACGTGCACTCTTTAGTCTGCGTTGAGCCATTTTATTTGCTTTAGCAAGACGAGAGGATGTCAGATCAGCGCGATTGTTTATGACACGCCGGTTAATAATTACGGAAATTATAAAAATCGCTAAAGCAGCTACCGGAATCATCCAAAACCAAATTTTTTCGGTTACCGGAATATGAATATGTTTCGGAGAGACATACGAAGTATCTATATAGCGGATGTCATTATTCTTAATATCAATATCAGCCTGCTGAGCTGAACTAACAGAGCGATTTAATGAACCCTTGGAAACTGTTATCTTATAATCGTTTGTTTCGACCGGTACATATTTTTCCGTAGAAGGATCAAAGTACACAAACGGAATAGCCGGAATAGTAAAATCACCTGGGCTTTGCGGAACAAATGTATAATCTACTGACATAGTACCGGAAATATTGTTACCTGATACTGATGTATTAACATTAGCAGTAGGGGTGTAGACCTCAAACTGAGATGGAAAATCAACCTGAGGTTCCTTAAGATACTTGATATTTCCGGTTCCCTTAATCGTAAAGATGAGACTTGCAGGATCACCACTCTTGAAGTTATTACCTATCAATCTGCTTTCGGCTGTAAAATGTCCGACAGCTCCGGAAAATCCTACAGGTCGAGGTTCAGGCAACGATTTTACATTGATTGATGAAGAATTGGATGTAATCTTTATTTGCCGTTCCCGTGGCTGACGCACGTTGAACAGCCCCATATTGATATTCTCATACTGAATGATTGTTACGTCATAGTTTCCTGAATTGATGGTGAGTTTTCCTGATTTCTGCGGGAAAAGAATACATTTCTTCAAGGTAGCGGTCATATAACGCTCGCCATTATATAATTCCTCAATATTTAACTGTGACGATACATCAAGATCTTCTACGAGAAAATTATCAAAAGCCGGTTGTTTGGTAGGTAAGAACGAATTGATACCATATTTTGTATATAATTTAATTTCACATTCCACGGCTTCTTGTTCGTATACCGATGACTTTGACATAATGATGCGGACGAAAACATCCGATGCTGCCACACTTCTGTCAACTGTCTGTGTGTCGACATTATCAATATCAACACCTGACCCCGAAGGATTGGATGTTCCTGATGATGAAGCTACAACTGTAAAAGTTGTTTCCTGGCTATGTAGAGTCTTTCCGTCAGCTGAGATTGACGCCTCTGAAATGGTACATGTTCCAGCCTTGTCAGCACGATAATAGTAAGTGTAATCAATCGTCATGGACGAGCTGGCTTTACCGTTAATAATCTGTGTGCTCTGGCTTGTAGATACCGATGGGCCGAACAAGCGGGTACATCCGTCAATTTCGGGAACCTTTAAGGATGACCCTTGAGCATTCTTTAATCGGAATGTGACGGGGAACTTGTCACCTTGTTTAACCCGTGAAGGCACGGAAACAGAGAATGAAACCTGAGCTTGTATAAGACATACACAGGTTAATATAAATAATAATATGGTTATAAAACGTCTCATTAATCAATCTGCATAAAAATATTACCAAGGATTAGTTATCGGACGACGTGGAGCTTGTTTCTTTTTCTGCTCTTCAATACGTCGCCGTGTTTCGTTCTCCTTATTCTGCATAGTTTTTAAAATAGCCTCAGCATTATCATCTGTAATGTTTTCTTTTTCATTCATAGGATTCTGTGGCTGATTTTGAGGACTATTATTTTGATCCTGGTTCTGCTGGTCCTGGTTCTGCTGGTCCTTATCCTGATTCTGTTGATCTTGATCCTGCTGGTCTTGATTCTGATCCTGATTCTGATCTTGTTGATCTTGCTGATCCTGTTGATCTTGCTGATTTTGTTCAAGTTTAAGCTGAGCTATACGTAAATTATCGCGAGCCTTATCATTGTCGGGATTGCGTCGTAAAGCCTGCTTATACATTTCAATACTTTCAGAATACTTCTGATTGTTGAAAAAAGCATTTCCAAGGTTATAGGCAGCAAGCTCACCTACATTACCCTCAGTGGAATTTCTGGCAAGATCAAAAAATAATTGCATAGCCTGATTCATCAGCCGATCACCACCTTCACCTCCGGAGTTTTGCTTAAGTAAAGAAGCAGCAAGATTATATTTAGCAATATCGCTCTGAGGATTTAATTCCAAGGCCTTGCGATAATTTTCCTCAGCCTCAGTAAAATGCCCCTGATTATATTGATTATTACCTTCATATATCAATTGCCTTGTATTCTTGTCAAGTTTTTGTTGACAAAATATAGTTATCGGAGAAAAGACTCCGATAATTACAACCGCACATGTAGAAATAAATCGGTTCATGACAGTAGCAATTTATTTATTAAAGAATGTATACTTGGTAAGCCACACAATCTTACGTGTCGGGAGGAAGACATTGACTAACATAAGAATCAATGCAATCCATATTAATATCGGGAATTGTTCTGATTCGGGAGACACGGACTGACGTTTGAATTCTGTCTGGGACATGCTGCGCAATTGTTCGTCCAATTTGCTTACCGCGTCAGATGCAGCTCCGTTTAAATATATGCCTTTTCCGGCTTTTGCTATTTTCTGAGCCTCTTCTTCATTTAAAGCTGTTAAAACAGTTTCACCATTACTATCGAGCATATATTTCCGTTCCGACTTATCAATGGGTATAGGAACGGGGTGACTTGAACCCATGCCAACGACATCGATCTGTATGCCACTTTCCGCAATGTGAGTTGCTGCCTCCACAGCATTATCTTCAAAGTTTTCAGCATCAGTAATTAAAACAATTGCCTTGTCAAACGGAGAATCAGGTGTAAAGGAATTAGCTGCCATTTCGAGTGCCGAACCAATAGCAGTTCCCTGAGTGCTGACCATACCCGGACTTAGTGAATTAACAAACATTTTCGCTGAAACATAATCAGATGTTATAGGAACTTGAGTGTATGCTTCACCAGCGAAAACTATAAGACCGACTTTATCGTTGGTCATGGTATTCAGCATTTTGTCTATTAAGAATTTAGCACGTTGCATTCTTGAAACGCCGTCGGCAGCGTCGGTTGATGAAGCAAGCATGGAGTTTGAAACGTCGACACATAGCATTATTTCGACTCCTTTTACTATCTCGGTATCATCATTTAGCTGGTTATCAGAAATAATACGTGGACGGGCAAGTGCTATAACAATAAGTGCGATTATTGTTAGGTATATACACATTTTGATCCATGGCATGTATTTTGAAGCCATGGGCATTAAAGAGTCAATGATTTCCGGACGACCGAAAGTTTTAAGTCTTCGATATCGTGACCATTGAGCCCAGGCGAACAAAAATGCCAATGCAGGAATCAGCAATAATAAATACAAACAATATGGTAAACCGAAACTAAACATATCTAAATGTATTAATTATGGAATAGTTCTTAATAGAGTGTGTCGACAAACAAGCATCATACACAACAACCCGAGAGCGGCATAAGCCCAAGGAGTAAAATCATCCTCAGTTCGAGAGAAATTTCTCACATCCATCTCTGTCTTTTCAAGAGAATCAATCTCTGCAAAAATATCAGAAAGAGTATTATTATCTGTCGCCCTGAAATATTTTCCTCCGGTGATATTGGCAATATTCGTAAGAGTATTCTCGTCAATAACGACTGGCATAGGTCTGTATTCAATCCTACCGAATTCATTTTCAGCAGGATAGGGTGCTGTGCCATTAGTGCCAATACCGATTGTGTACACCTTTATACCCTCTTTCCGAGCAATTTCGGCAGCGGTGTTAGGATAAACAATACCTGCGTTGTTCGAACCGTCAGTTATCAGAATAATACTTTTTGACTTTGCCTTACCATCTTTAATTCGATTGATAGAAGTGGCAAGCCCCTCTCCAATGGCAGTACCGTCTGCAAGCATTCCCATTTCAAGAGAATTAATGTAGCTTGAAACCATCGCTCTGTCAGTAGTCATTGGAATTCCTGAAAGACTTTCTGCCGCAAAAATGACAACTCCAATATTGTCGTTCTCACGTCCTGCCACAAATTGAGCAGCTACTTTTTTTGCGGCTTCAAATCTATTAGGGGTAAAATCCCTGGCTAACATGCTTGTGGAAATATCCACAGCAAGAATGATATCAGTTCCAAGTGTTGACGATGTACTCCATTTGTCACGAGTCTGAGGACGAGCAAGAATTACAATCAATAAAGCTATAACCGACATTTGAATTACAAACATCAGATGCAAAAGATATTCTTTATACGAACGCCCCAAACGTGCAAAAGGAGCAGTAGTAGAAATGCCCATCGAAGCGTGAGACCTGCGATGGCGTAATATATACCATACCACACAGGGGATAAGCAACAGAAGCAACCATAGGTATCCGGGATGAGCAAAAATCATATTCATTATCATTTTGTTGTTTTTATCTCACTATCTGTAGCCTCAGTCTCAGGAACGGGCTTAGTATTCTCTACAAAATTCTCCACTGTCCTGAATGTTTTAATATTATCATCGGGCAGAGGACGCATTTTGGCAAACTTCACAAAATCAGCCATAGATAATACTTCCTGAATCTGTTGACGTGACCATTTTGTTTCCTGATTGTCGCTTAGAGCCCTGAGAATCTGAGTAGATGTCATTTCCATAGCCGAGATATTAAAGCGACGGAAAAGATATATACGCAAAATGTCAGTAAGACGGGTATAGTATTCGCGTTCGTGTCCGTTTTCACAAAGGTGCTCCGACTGAAGTTTATGCAGTGCAGCGATAGCTTCCTCATATGGAGGAATGACGACAACAGTTTTCTTAAACGGATTACGTTTTTGAATAACAAAAAAATAATAAGCCGCGAATCCGAGAGCTAAAATCAGAACAGTCAATAAAGCCCAACCGATCCATGAGAATAGCCAATTGGGAATAAAGTCCCAAAAATTACGTTCCGGACTAATTACTCCTGCATATTGATGGATCTCACCGTTTAATGAGTCAACATTGACCGGAATAACTTTTAAAATCAGATGATTTGACAAAGCTGTATCATTATCAATCAGAACCGGAATGGGCGGTAAAGCATAAAGACCACTATCAAATGACTGAATGATAATGTCATGACGCAAAGACTGAATTCCATTAGAGACGGCTCCGGTATCACATTTTACATCAATAATTTCTACTTTATCAGTTAGAGTATCACGTGGAAGAAGGAGTTCAACCCGAGAAGTACTTTGTGGTACATTTGTCTCGACATGGACTACTGTCTGTTTACCCATCAACAGATAAGCCGAATCAAGAGATGCCGTAACTTTTGGAGCTGCATAGAGCGAAGCAGTTGCAAAAACTCCAATTATTCCTGCAACCAAAAATGATTTTTTTGTTAATGAAATGAGATCCATCATTTAGCACGTCGTTTGAACAATTCCATTAGAGCCTTAACGTAATCCTCATCTGTTGGAATAGAGGTGAGATCAACTCTACTCTTGTGAACTGTTGATGTGAGATATTGCTGGCGGTCATACCACCATTTACTATAAGCTTTGCGAACCGATTTTGATGAGGTGTCAATCCAACGCTCCGTATCAGTCTCGAGGTCGCGTACCCTTATCAAACCTACATCCGGGAGTTGAGTATCACGTTTATCATAAACCTGTATTCCAATAACATCATGTTTATTCGATGCAACAGAAAGTGCCTTACTATAATCATGCGAGTCAATGAAATCAGATATTAAGAACGTAGTACAGCGCTTTTTTAATGCGTCTGAAAAATATCTCAGAGCCTGAGCAATATCAGTCTGTTGGTTCTCAGGGGAGAAATCGAGTAACTCGCGAATTATAAACAGAATATGCTTTCTACCTTTCTTGGGGGGAATGAATTTCTCAATTTTATCTGAAAAAAATATCACTCCGATTTTATCATTATTCTGTATCGCCGAGAAAGCAATGGTCGCTGCGATTTCTGTAACAATTTCTCTTTTAGTGTCGCCAACGGCTCCGAAATTCCTACTCCCGGAAACATCAATCAAAAGCATGACTGTCAATTCGCGTTCTTCCTCGTACACTTTAACGTAAGGGTGATTGTGACGGGCAGTCACGTTCCAATCGATATCGCGTACGTCATCACCGAACTGGTATTCGCGCACTTCAGCGAATGTCATACCTCGCCCTTTGAAAGCTGTATGATATTCGCCGGCAAAAATATTCTGGGACAAACCGCGTGTCTTAATTTCGATGCGACGAACCTTTTTCAGTAATTCTTGTGCGTCCATAAATATATAATAAATATGACAGTATTATGCTTTTAATGAAAACAGGAATCAAAAAGTTTTATCAGGGCACCTCAACTTTGTCAAGGATCTCAGTTATAACCTCATCAGTAGTAATATTGTTTGCCTCAGCCTCATAAGAAAGTCCTATACGATGACGGAGAACATCATGACACACAGCGCGTACATCTTCCGGCACCACATAGCCTCTTGTCCTTAAAAAAGCATATGCACGGGCTGCTTTTGCAAGACTGATTGATGCACGCGGAGAAGCACCGAAAGAAATAAGATTAGTAAGTTCATTCAAACCATATTCCGAAGGTACACGTGTAGCATAAACAATGTCGACAATATATCTTTCAATTTTTTCATCAAGATATATCTGTTCTACAACTTTCTGAGCTTCGATAATCTCCTCTGGACGCAATATAGGAGTAATAACAGCTTTTTCCCGAGCAAGATTCTGTCTGATAATCAATTTTTCTTCTTCACGAGAGGGATATCCGATTACAACCTTAAGCAGAAAACGATCCACCTGTGCTTCAGGCAGGGGATATGTACCTTCCTGTTCTATCGGATTCTGAGTTGCCATGACGAGGAAAGGTTCATCAAGCTTAAACGTGTTGTCACCAATAGTGACTTGTCTTTCCTGCATTGCTTCAAGTAACGCACTTTGTACTTTTGCCGGAGCACGGTTAATTTCATCTGCAAGAACAAAGTTTGCAAAAATAGGTCCACGTTTGATCTGGAACTGTTCCTTCTGTACGCTGTAAATCATTGTACCAATGACATCGGCAGGTAAAAGGTCAGGCGTGAACTGGATACGACTGTATTTTGCATCAATTATTTGTGCAAGAGTCTTTATAGCTAATGTCTTGGCAAGACCCGGAACACCTTCAAGCAGTACGTGACCATTTGAAAGAAGAGCAATTAGAAGTGACTCGATAAGATGTTTCTGACCAACAATGGTCTGATCCATACCTCGCGTAAGGAGGCTGATAAAAGAACTTTTACTTGCGATCAGATCGTTAAGCTCTTTGATATTTACAGAATCGTTCATAAGTATTTGATGAAATATGTTCTAATTTGAAACGTTGTACCGACAGTTTCAAACAATAACTATCGAAACACGATACAAATATACAGATTACAACAAATATTAATGCTTAACGGCGTGTTAAATTTAGCTATTAAAAGTTTACAGCGATAAATTGGATGTTATTCTACAGATTCTAATTCCTCCAAATAGGGTGCCCGAGCTTTATCAATTTGATCAGTCACGTACCAGAATGTGACAATAGCACCAATCAAAATACCAGCTATGAACCCTATAAGCAACGGGAGTGCCCAGTTATGAGAGCCATTATTCTTCTCCCTGATTATTTCTTCATCAACTTCATCCGATTCAGTTTCCACCTGATTTTCGAAGGAGGTATTTTCTTTTGGAGAAGAAGTGTCTTCTGTATCCACCGAGGTGACTATGGATTTAACCTCAAGTTTATTCTCAATTTGATCCTTCGGCAAGTCAATCTGCGGAGAATTATCATGATGGTCTTTCTCTTTTTCATTTCCATTTAACAGAGATTCTTCATTTGAAGTAACCAAGGGATTCGCCGAAGAGGTAGTCGCAAGTTCGGGCGAGGGTTCTGTCGAAATGTTAACATCTTCATTACCGGTATTATCATCTATGTTTTTTTCAGTAATGTCCAATTGTTTATCAATATCATTAAGCATGTCGTCTGTAACGGAATCATGCAGCTGAACAGCTTCGAACATTTCGAACGGAGCATTAATTAAAGCAGCCAGGTTCGGATCAGGAACAAATTTTACCGGTTCTTCGGCATCATCTTTATTTGGTTTAAACGTGCCGATATGTTTAACCGTAACGGACTGTCCTTCAATTAAACGCGCAGTAATTTCTTCTGAAAGAACTTTAAGATATTTTTCAGCTGTAGCAAGGTCGCAACCGGCAATACGCGCAATATTATTTGCCAACTGACCAATTGTGAGTCTACTGTTCATCGCGTAATTTTTTTCGGAGTAAAACACTTGACCGGAACGACAATTCGATTGAAGGAGGTATAAGACTTCTGTTTCCTTGAGAATCAGTTACTATTTTTTCATCATTTTTTTTGCTGTTGAATGTACCGAATCCCGGAATAGAAACTGAGTCGAGCTGAGCAGAGCAATCCTTGAGAGATTCAGCAAATGCAGAGTTCAGATCATTCAAAGTTTTCTGATCGATATCAATAGCCTTAGAAATGACGGCATTTATTGATTTCACTTCCATAATTAACGATATTAGAATAAACTGTCCTTTATTTCGTATCTTGGGCGGTGCTTTGTTTCGACGAATATTTTACCTATATATTCTCCGACAATACCGATAGCTACAAGAGTGAGGCTACCAAGGAACCATACAGACAACATTATAGAAGACCACCCGGGTATCACAGCACCACTAAAATATGAAAGCAGTACGTAAATACCCATAGCAATATCTAAAAGGAGAAGAAACAGTCCTACAAAGAAAATCATCCGAATAGGACGAGCAGAAAATGAAGTTATACCATCAATAGAGAAACTCAACATTTTTCCAAGAGGATACTTTGATTCACCCGCAACTCTTATTCCGCGGTTATAGTAGACAACAGTGGTTTTAAGTCCTATTTGCGGAATAATTCCTCGCAAGAAAAGATTACTTTCGCCATAGTGGGACAGAAGATGTAGAGCACGGTTACTCATTAGACGGAAATCTGCATGATCGTAAACGGTTTCAAGTCCCATTTTTTGCTGAAAAGAGTAAAACGCCCTTGCAGTATTACGTTTAAACCATGTATCAGTCTGTCTGCTTGCTCTTACTCCGTATACTATTTCGAATCCTTCATGAAATTTTTCCACCATTTCAATTATGGCAGAAGGGTCATCCTGAAGATCAGCATCAATTGAGACCGCCATATCGCAATTATCCATTGCGGTCATAAGCCCTGATAACAAAGCATATTGATGCCCCCGATTATGAGCAAGCGCAACTCCCTTTACTTGGGGAGTGCGCTTGTGCATTTCAGAAATGACATTCCAGGTCTGATCTCTGCTCCCGTCATCGCAGCACAGTATATAGCTGTCAGAAGATATTAACTTCCGACTATACATATCCTGTAATAAGGTTTCAATTACAGGGATAGTAACGGGAAGAGCTTTTTCTTCATTATAACAAGGTATAACAACAGCCAGTCGTGGGAGATTCCGATCAGAGTTCATGATTTTTTTCTTAGTAGTTACGAGCGAATAGAACACGTTGCTTCGACGGTTTTCCAGTTACCATACAGAAACCGGGGGTTTTATCACCGTCAAGAGGAATACAACGAATAGTCGCTTTAGTTTCTTCTTTAATACGTTCCTCAGTTTCGGTAGTACCATCCCAATGAGCAAGGATAAAACCACCTTTTTCTATTTGCTCTTTGAATTCATCATAAGTGTCAACAGTGTAAGTCATCTCTTCCCTACGTTTTACAGCTTTAGCGAAAATATTATTCTGAATTTCCTCAAGCAATTCCACTACACGCCCCGAAATACCATCGAGCGATTCGACAGATTTTTCTAAAGTATCGCGACGCATAACTTCAATTGTACCATTTTCAATATCGCGCATACCTAAGGCAAGACGTACAGGGACACCTTTTAATTCATATTCAGCGAATTTAAATCCGGGACGTCTGTTGTCTGCATCATCATATTTAACGCTCACACCCAGTTTTTTCAACTCATCTACGATGGGTTTGACTTTTTCGGATATAAGGTCACGTTGCTCGAAATTTTTGTATATCGGGACAATGACCACCTGAATAGGTGCAAGATGAGGAGGTAAAACAAGACCATTATCATCGGAATGAGTCATTATCAGAGCACCCATAAGTCGGGTAGACACTCCCCAGGAATTAGCCCACACATATTCCGGCTTATTATCTTTATTGATGAAAGTAACATCAAATGCCTTTGCAAAATTCTGACCAAGATTATGAGAAGTACCGGATTGCAAAGCTTTGCCATCTTGCATTAAAGCCTCAATGGTATAAGTATTTAAAGCTCCAGCGAAGCGTTCATTAGCAGACTTGACTCCGATTATAACCGGCATAGCCATATATTTTTCTGCAAATTCAGCGTAAATATTAATCATTTCCACAGTTCTTTTTTCAGATTCTTCTGCGGTAGCATGAGCACAATGACCTTCCTGCCAAAGGAATTCCGAAGTACGTAGGAACATACGTGTACGCATTTCCCATCTCATCACATTTGCCCATTGATTGATCAGCAAAGGTAAATCGCGATAACTATGAATCCAATTCTTAAAAGTACCCCAAATAATTGTTTCGGAAGTTGGACGAATAATATATTCTTCTTCCAGTTTTGCAGCCGGATCCACAATGACTCCGTTACCGTCAGGATCATTTTTCAAACGATAATGAGTAACTACAGCACACTCTTTTGCAAAACCTTCAACGTGTTCAGCTTCCCGACAAAGGAATGATTTGGGAATAAGAAGAGGAAAATACGCGTTTTGTACACCGGTTTCCTTGAACATTTTGTCAAGTGTCTGTTGCATCTTTTCCCAAATAGCGTATCCATAAGGTTTGATTACCATGCATCCACGTACTGCGGACGGTTCAGCTAAATCGGCTTTAATCACAAGATCATTATACCATTGTGAATAATTTTCTCCACGTTTGGTAAGGTCTTTCAGTTCTTTTGCCATTGCAGTGATATATTTTTGTTTAAAGTGCAAAGTTAAGAATAAAAATCGGGAAGCAATATTATTTGATACCTTTAGCGCCCTTCAGCCCGTTCCCCATGCTGAAAATATTGGCATCATATGAAACTATCCTCTGTGAGCGTTGTCTCTTACGCTGAAGAGCGAGCCGGACCAATTTATCCATGAGTCCGGAAAAAGTAATACCGGAAGCTTCCCAAAGATAAAATGATAGTGAACCGGGGATTGTATTGATTTCATTGATATAAATCTTATCGGAGGAAGCATCAATAATAGCATCTACACGGCTAACGCCATGACAACCGAGAACACGGAAAGTCTCACCAGAGTAGAACCTGATCTTCTCACTCATTTCATCAGGAAGTTCAGCTGGAATTCGTTTCTGTGCAGCTTGCATACCTTTCTGTCCTTTACCACCGCCTGTATACTTATCCTCATATGATAGTATTTCTCCGGATTTTATAGGTTCTTCACATACGGAAGTCTGATAACTGTCACAATCGCCAAGTACGGAACAATTGATTTCCCGTAAATTTTCCACCATATCCTCGACAATTATTCGACCGGAATACTTTTTTGCACCCTCAACACGTTCTATCAGGCTTTCGCGATCTGAAGCACATCCTATACCTACACTGGAGCCAAGATTAGCCGGTTTAATAATTACCGGATATCCTAACTCTTTTTCAATTTTGGTAATTAATTCATCTTGCTGGTCTTCCCATTGCCGGTCGGTAAACCATACGTAATCAACAATAGGAATGCCCGATGCCTGAAGAATCATCTTCATGGTAATCTTATCCATCCCATTAGCCGATGCAAGTGTATCGCATCCTGCAAATGGTATGCCGATTGACTCCAGTATACCTTCAAATATTCCATCCTCTCCGTTCGATCCGTGGAGTACCGGAATAACGACATCCAGTTTCGTTACAACCGGCGAACCGAACAATTTGGTTTTGGAACGATACAAATTATAGTCATCATAGATAGGGCGCATATACACCTCTTCACACTTATTAAGCAGGTCGGGAATATTCCGATAGTTCTTCACGTCAAGTAAAGCATCACCTGTATACCATTTGCCTTGTTTCGAAATGTATATTGGAGTTACATCATATTTATCTTTATCTATCGCATGCATTGCCTGCGAAGCAGAAATGACTGAAATCTCGTGTTCGGTGGAACGACCTCCAAAAAATACGCCGATTCTTGTCTTCATATTATTCAGTTTCGTATAGTAGATTGATATTTTTTATTTAAAAGTATCCGGGAGATCATTTTCATAAAGAATAATATCTCCTGATTTTAATATGGGAGCAAGTTGCCTCTGGGCTTCAGTAAAAGTATCGACCTGAATAACTTCAGGATTACCATCACCTTTGGCAATACCCTCTTTAAGAGCAGCCCTGTTATACT
The DNA here is from genome assembly GCA_964555405.1 of uncultured Bacteroides sp. Lineage (GTDB taxonomy): Bacteria > Bacteroidota > Bacteroidia > Bacteroidales > Muribaculaceae > Paramuribaculum. Next base: position 9,937 of record CAZKSF010000015.1, on the reverse strand, counting down.
CTCCTACTATAATTGCAACATCCGCCGATGATGCAATCGTTTGTCCCAATTTATAATTTTCATCATACTGGCTATCTCCAAGCTCAATCATTCCGGGTGTTATGACAATACGTCTACCACCTTTGACAGAAGAGAGTACTTCCAATGCCATTTCAGCTCCTACAGGATTAGAGTTGAAAGCGTCATCAATGATTATGATACCACCATTCCCACGACGGATAGAAAGTCTATGTTCAACTTGCTCAATTCTTTTAATACCTCGTATTATTGATTCCTGGGACATGCCGAGGTAAGTGGCAACAGTTATTGCAGCAATAAGGTTAGAAATGTTACACTTACCGACAAGTTTGGTTGAAACAGCCAGACGGATATCGCCATGAACATATACGAATCTTGAACCTCTGAAATCAACTTCAATTTCTTGTGCGTTCACATCAGAACCTGTTTTAATAGCATATCGTATTGTCTGTACATTTACGACTTGCCGATCAGCAATTTTTTCAAAGTCGTTGTTTATTACAGCAAGACCATCCGACGGCAGCGCGTCAATAAGTTCAAACTTGGTAGATTGGATATTTTCGATACTTCCGAATGACTCCAGGTGTTGATTCCCAACTGCAGTTACAATACCGATAGATGGATGAACAAGATCGCATATTTCCTTAATGTCACCGCGTTGCTTTGCTCCCATTTCTACGATAAAGACTTCAGTATAAGGTTTTAAGTGTTCCCGTATTGTGATAATAACACCAAGTGTCGTATTGAAACTTCCCGGTGTCATCACAGTCTCAAATTGTTCTGAAAGTATTGTATGCAGATAATGTTTGGTACTGGTTTTACCATAACTTCCTGTGATTCCGATTACTTTTAGATCCGGCATCGCAGTGAGCAAAACTTTTGCCTCGTTATAATAACGGGCATTAATGGATTTCTCAACAGGAGATAATATAAATAGACTAAGTAAAGTGATTATATGAGAACCACAATATTCTCCAAGAAAAATTATAGCTGCTGTCAGAAGAGCGAGCACGAAAGAAGAATAATATAGGCCAATTGTTACCGCTCCACCCAAAGCGAGTATCAGTACAATTGCTAAGTCTACTGCCATCAGACGTTTAACACGAGCTGTGACAACAAGAGGTTTTTTATACTTTGCTTTTAAAAGTGAGATTGAATTGGTCAAACTGTAGAGAATAAGAAGGATCAATACAGGCAGGAGAAAATGTATTATCACAAGAGTTCCGAATAGCACTACCAGACCAATTAAACGTGATAGGGAAGTGGTGTCACCTGAAACAGACAGCCATCTTAAGTACCGTTCGCGGCGATATGAATTCTGTTGTAACATCATCAGATCTCTTTTTAGTTCTGAGCCAAGCATTACTGCGCTTGAAATCACAGCCACAACAGAAAGTATGTAAATAGCTAAAAGCATCGTGTTGTAGAATATTAATCAATAAATGAACGTAAAACTGCTGAAAATTTAAAAGGATTATCGAGAAAGCTGTAATGGCCACACCCTTCAAAAACCACTAAACCTGCGTCAGGGATCAGTTTTTCCATTATATGTGCATCCTGAAGGGGAGTGGCGGTATCCTTTTCACCCCAAACCAGCAGTGTAGGAGCGCTTATTTCGGGCATAAGATGACGCAGATCCTCATTTACTACTTTACTCAGAACCGCACGCATTTTTGTAGAGGCTGCAAGATAATCGGAGGAAGCTCTCTTTGCAAGTCTGGATTCCACAATTTTCTTTGCTTTTTCTTCTCCATATAATTTGCGTGTCAACCATTTTGAAAATTTGTAGCCATATATTTTTAAATAATAATTCATTGAACGCTTTGGTTTTACACCGGCTGCGTCTACAAGAATTATTTTGTCAATATCTTTCCTGCGCGATCCGAGTACGATAGCTACCCTGCCTCCAAAAGAATGTCCTAACAGAATCGGTTGTTTGATACCTTCCAGATCAATTAATTTTTCTATCAAAACCGAATATTGGTTTACACCCCAAACCTCGGGAGGTTCCGGAGATGAGCCAAAGCCTGGAAAATCAACGTTATAGACTTTACGATAAGGTTCTAAAACTGATGCGATACTCTGAAGTGTAGTATGGTTGCACCCCCAGCCGTGCATGAGAATTACAGGAGCTCCGTCTGGTTTACCGGATACATAATAGGACAATTGTCCACCCTCAGCTTCAAGAATTTTCTTTTGTATGTCCATAATAGGACAAAATTACGAAATTCCTTTGAAAGCTATATGCAAGACAGCAGAATTATTTTCTATAAATAAGGTGCAATATCTAAATCTCGATTCATTCTCGATCGTTCTGAATCATGGAACCAACCCCATTTATTGAAATAACGAATCATATTGACTATATGTATCCAAAGCATTTTCATACTTTTATATGAAGCCGCTCTGTGAGCATGCGTAACTGTAACTTCCGGATGACGTACTGTGGTAAATCGTGCATGAATACGTCTTGTGAGATCTATATCTTCAGGATACATAAAGAAATTCTCATCAAATAAACCGACCTCGCGAATAGCATTACAATTAAGAAGCATGAAGCTTCCCTGAACGTAAGGTACATTTAAAATACGAGTCAAATCCTTATCTTTCAGCAAATATTTATCGCGACTTTTCCTGAACCAGGTTGACGGTAAAAACCTACGTATTATTAAGTTGAAAGGAGTCGGTAGACGACGAGCGGTAAATTGATCAGACCCATCAGTTCCTAACATTCTTGGATGCAATAAACCACATTCAGGGTGAGATTTCATATATTCTAAAGATTTTTCAATTACCTCAGAATCAAAAAAAATATCTGAATTTATTACCAGATGGAAGGGGATATTTAAATTGATGGACTGGCGTATCGCAATGTTGTGACCCGCTCCATATCCTGTGTTTTTATTGGGAATATATTTTACTTTAGGCAAAGTTGTGCAGAAGTTTTCAATACGTTTTTCCGCTCCGTTATCAACAATAAAGATATTGGTAATGAGTTCCGACCTCAGAGAGTCAAGGCAAAGCTGTAACTCGCTGAGGTCGGTATGATAAGTTACTATTGAAATATTGAGCATGTCAATGGATCGTCATTTCGTTTTTGACATTGTGAAACCAGCACAGATACCGTCATAACTTTTTAAAAGATTGACAGCTGATGTAATAGCACTACTCTTAGCAATTACACTTACTTTTTCAGCAATAGTAATGAGCTTGGTGACATCAAACATAAGATCCATTGAGTTGTTGACTTTATTTATAACTACATAAGCATTAATTCTTCCAAGATTGATTTTTCCCAAAGCCGAAAAATCAAACTCCAAATTACTCTGACTCTCAGAATCATTTATAATGTGGACAGAACCTTGAAGCGTAATTTTCCTGACTTTCATCACAAACGTGCTGTCCGAATTAATTGTAAGCTGAATATTGTCAAGTCCGGTTATTTTGTAATATGGAGAAAGCTTGTCTTTAATTGTTGAAGCAACAGCCGCCCCGCCGGCTTTCTGTAACAAGTTTTCGCTCTTAAAACAAACAGCTGGTTCAGAGTATGTCCAGCTACCGGTTATTTCCGATAAGGAAAGTTTGTCGGAAGACAACAAGTTGCCGACAATACCGGATATAGCATCCGTAACAGAGCTTTCTCCACCTGAGTTGCCACCCAAACCATTTAAGATGTTTCCAAGATTAAACTGGGCATTAGCTACCAGAACAAGCATTAAAGACAGCAAAGAAAAATAAAATCGTTTCATATATGAATAATTTAAAAAATAATTCTTCAGTAAGTCAAAAATATTTTCATAGGCAAAAATACAAAATTATCGAAGATGTTGGAGCGTTAGGATAATAAAAAACAATCAGGAATATTTGGATCTTAAAAATACGATATTATTAACCGTAATCGGGATTATGTTAAATAGGGTCTCCAAATTGTATTATATGACAAAATCCAGTAATCCCCTCATAGGAACTACCGGACTCTACAAGTTTTCTAATCCAGAATCAATCTACTTCTACAACGAGGTAATTTGATAAATTCCAAAAAGCATCAGGATCAGTAATCGTCAATACCTTCTGACCATTTTCGTCTTCGATATTGTAACTTGAAGCGGGCTGATTTGTCATCACTTTAGCCTTTTTACTGTGAAGCTGAATTTTTTTAAGTGTTCTCTTGTCAGCTGTTGTAAAATATGATTGCTCGTAATCGCTTTTTAAAATCTTTGTTTTACGTAGGAATCCGGTCTCAATGATTTTAGCTTTTTTCAACTCGGCTTTCGTACCTATTGCATAATAACAGGTATTTAATTCATTGGCAAGTTCGGTAGCCTGCTGTTCAGCTTCCTGCCTTTCTTTACGCTCGTTAGCAACGTTAGTAGCCAACGTATCGACAGTCCTGTTGAGACCGGAAACAGTAGTTTCAAGTTCTTCAATCTGGATATTTGCAGCGGCAAGTTTATTGGTGAGACTTGCAATTTCAGTTTGTTGTTCAGCAATCTGAGCCTTAAGGTTCCTGATGGTTTTTGCCATTTCACTGTCAGTGGATTTCAAACGGGCTTCAAGCTGATCAAGTCTTTCCCGACGTGATTGGAGTGCATTCTGAATGGCAATTATATCATTCTTAATCTGCTCTTTACGCGACTGAGTATCACCCTGTAAACTGCTCGGAGTAGAAATGATTTTCTCCAGTTCCTTTATTTGGTTCATGCCGGCGGCAATATCATTAATCAAGGCATACATACTATCGCGTGTTGCAAGAGATTCAGCTAAATCTTCTTTGAGTTGCTGGTTCTCTATTTCTGTACTTTTGAGCTTGGAATTATCGCAAGCCACAAAACTGATAGAAGCAACAGATGTTAATACGGCTAAAAATAATTTCTTCATAGTCTACACGTGTTATAGTCGGTTAAACGTTTTCTACTTCGTTATTCTTATATTTGTTGATATGCTTGTTAGCACTTTTAGATTCTTTTCCACCTAATATAATAACAATTTCACCTTTAGGTTGGTTCTGTGAAAAGAATGCAATCACCTCTTCTAAAGTACCGCGAACCGTTGTTTCATGCAATTTGGAGATTTCTCTTGATACGGAGACAGGACGATCTGCACCACAGACTTCCGCCAGCTGAGATAACGTTTTCAGAAGTCGTAAAGGTGATTCATATATAACAGTAGTTCGGGTCTCCCCCGCAATTTCAGCCAATGTCGTAGCCCGCCCTTTTTTTACCGGGAGAAAGCCTTCAAAGCAAAATCGGTCACATGGAAGACCTGAATTAACGAGAGCCGGTACAAAAGCCGTTGGACCGGGAAGCGTTTCAATCGGGATATTACGTCGTCGGCATTCACGGGAAAGGAGGAAACCGGGATCAGAAATTCCGGGTGTACCGGCATCTGAAACCAAAGCAATATCCTTTCCTTCTTCTATCATTCCCGTAATTTTGTCAACTATCTCATGTTCATTGAATTTATGGAAACTTGACATTGGCGCTTCAACTCCAAAATGCTTGAGTAAAGGTGAAGTCGTTCGGGTGTCTTCGGCAAGGATCAAATCTACTTTCTTAAGAGTATCCACTGCTCTTGGGGACATATCGCCAAGATTACCGACTGGTGTTGGGACAATAAACAGTTTGCCCATTATTCAGTTATTTGGTTATAACACTTTGAATTATCTCTATAAACCGGATTACATTAGGATCATTAGGATCGAAACATAGGTCGTTGTAAAGGTAGTCCTTTATATCATTGATGTCCGTCATGCTTCCGAGAAGTGATAAAGTTTCAGAAAATAAACCTTCGTCACCATTGAATAATTCTCTTCTGAATAAGAATTTATCATTTAAAGTCAAGGACTTACGAATGTCTACTGAATGTGCTTCAGAAATACTTTTGTTCTCGTCAGGTGCAGCCGAGGCATTTTCTTGAGATTGACTCACCTCTTCAGGTTCATTAATATTTTTTTCGGGGGTACATACGGAAGTAGGCTGCGTATTTTCCGAAGCAAACTCTCCCCTATCCTCAGGACGATAAATTCCTTCAGTTTCAGATTTATCAGTACTAATCAATGAGTTTAGATTAGAAATTTTTGAAACTATGAGTGAATCTACCTCTTGAGGAGCCATATCACCCCTTTCCCTTAACATCAGCAATAAACCCTCCAGTTCAAGGGTAAGGCTGAGTAATTTATTAATATCATGCACCATAATTAAGAATTATTTCGGATACAAAATTAACTAAATTCATTTAAAAGCAACGATTCAATCGCATTTTTTAACCGGTCTGCTCTGCCGGTGTAGGAGTTAATCATAATGACAACGATATGCGTAGGCCGTGACAACTCATCCAGACAATAACCTGCGTAGCATTTCACACCGTTCATACTACCTGATTTTAAAGCCAATCTTCCTTTTAAAGGTGATAGAGCCAAAAGCTTTTTAACCGTACCTTCCTCTCCTACTTTGGGGAACAATGATATATACAAATCCGATTGTTCAGAATTAGCCATTTTATAAAGGACATCAGACATAAAGTGTGCGGTCATACGGTTATTCCGGGATAAGCCACACCCATCTTCAATATTGACATCGGCAAAATCAATATCCCACTCCTCAAACAATTTTTTTTCAAATTGTATGGCATCGTCGCGTGTCCCCCACTGTGATAATGTACGTAACATACCCTCGGCGAAAAGATTATCACTTCGATACATCAGACTTCGGAGAATTTCTGAATAATTTTCCGACCTATGTGAAACCAAGTGTAAGAGTTCTGAATAATCAGGCTTCTCTGAATCCTCTGAAATAGTAAAGCCATTTTTTTCCAAGGTTTCTTTAACATCAGCAATTATTGACAGATGAGGTGACGAATTAGGTAACTCTATTGTGGCGGATTTTGATTTTGTTTTGCCGGAAACTGTAACATTATTTTTATGAGGATGTTTCTCGACTTTAACGCGTCTCTTACTGCTTTTCTGTTTGGTACGGTTGATTTTTAAGTCCGGTACTGTGGGCACACAATCGCCTGAAGCAATACTGAAAGTAAAAGTATTGTCATTATATGTGCTTGGTGAAAAAACGGTTCCGTAAGGCAATTTAAGATCCGATTCTAACCAGCCCTCAGGAGCTGATTCATCAATACGATAAAGAGGTTTTACAATAATTTGACCCTTTATAGTTCTGACACCCAATTCGGTTAGTGCCGATGATATTTCTTCCGGTAAAGAAGATCCGGGTAATTTGGATGATCCGAGCGTAGGGTCACCTATAGTATTAATAATAACATCACCATAAAGAATTGAATCATTAACGTATCCCTGTAAGTCTACTGAAGTAGTAAACACAGGGTCAGGTCCATGAGTAGTCAACACACATGCCGAAGTGACAGCTTTAGTTATACTTGCCGGAATCAAAGGTAAATCGCCATTATAGTCAATAACAGCATCACCGGTTCGGAGGTCTTCAATATATATTGACGTCTTGTCCGGAATCAATCCGCTCAAGGTTCCTAAAGGACATTTTTCCGCATAAATGAATAATGCAGAAACAGCCGAAAGAATAAATGATATAAATCTATTAGAAAACATAGGATTCTTTGTGCGAAATTATTTATCTCACATGAAATGTAAGAGAGTAAATTGATATGAATGATGGAAGTACTTAACACTTCAAAATTATGCAAAATGAATTTATTAGACAAAAATATAAACGTACTTTAGATATTTTTCAGTAATTTCGCATTCTGAAACCCTGAATAACCAAAATATGGTGTCCAAGACCCGCGATAAACTCATAGAAGTAGCACGTCAGCTATTCGCCCGCAACGGGATGGAGAACACGACGATGAACGACATCGCCGAAGCATCGGATAAAGGCAGACGTACGGTCTACACATATTTTAAAAATAAAAGAGAAATTTATAATGCGGTACTTGAGAGAGAGAGTGATACGCTGGTACAGAATCTCAGGGATGTAGTCAGAACCTCATTGAACCCGATTGATAAACTGGAACGATATCTTCGAGTCAGATTTGATCTGCTTTCCGAACTTTCTCCACGTCAGGATTATTTGCGAAATATATTCGCTCACGATTACAAACGTTCTGACAAAATCAGAAAACTTGCATTGTCTAAAGAAGTTGATCTTTTTGCTCAGGTTATAGAGGAAGGAATTGAAGCAAAAGCATTCGACAGGGAGCAAGCCCGAAACCTGCAGGCGATTGAATCAATTTTTTTTCATGGGGTAGATTTTGCACATACCAGGGATAAATTCAGTGAACCCGGCATGAATGTAATGGAAATAAGAAATCATATCATATCATTTATAATCAATGCGGTAAAAGTGAGAAGTCCAAAGCTGGAACTCCTTCTACCGTCCAATCACGAGAACTAAAAATGAAATTACTTGAAGGAAAAACCGCTCTTATTACAGGAGCTGCACGTGGTATCGGTAAAGCGCTTGCCGTAAAATTCGCTTCAGAAGGGGCAAACATCGCTTTTACAGATTTGAAAATTGATGAGCTCGCTGAAGAGACCGCCAAAGAAATTGCTTCCTACGGAGTAAAGGTAAAAGCTTATGCTTCAGACGCGTCAAATTTCGCCCAGACTCAGGAAGTTGTAGCGGAAGTGCTCAAAGATTTCGAAAGAATCGACATATTGGTAAACAATGCCGGTATAACCAAAGATGGTCTCATGATGAGAATGTCTGAGGCGCAGTGGGATGCCGTTATTAACGTAAATCTGAAGAGTGCGTTCAATTTTATTAACGCAGTACTCCCGATCATGCTGAAACAGCGTAGTGGCAGTATAATTAATATGGCATCAGTTGTCGGAGTTCACGGTAATGCCGGTCAATCAAACTACGCTGCTTCTAAAGCCGGATTGATTGCTCTTGCAAAGAGCATCGCGCAGGAGGTTGGCTCCAGGAATATCCGTGCTAATGCCATAGCTCCGGGATTCATTGAAACAGCGATGACTGCACAGTTACCCGATAGCGTTAGAGAGGAATGGAAGAAGAAAATTCCTTTACGTCGTGGAGGAAAAGTTGAGGATATTGCTAATGTCGCCACATTCCTTGCATCAGACCTTTCCAGCTACGTAACCGGTCAGGTGATTCAGGTTGACGGTGGTATGAATATGTAAAATACCCGACTTCTAAAAGTTTTCATAAAATTTTGGTCTCTGTCAGATTTTGGTTATCTTTGCAAAGTGCTCAAAAACTGCACAGGTACTTATTAGCGAAACCTGATAATTAATATAAATAACCAACCAATGAAAAGAATTTACACGTTCGGAGACGGTAAGGCAGAAGGCGATGCCTCGATGCGTAATCTCCTTGGCGGTAAAGGCGCTAATCTCGCCGAAATGAATAAGTTGGGAATGCCGGTTCCTCCCGGCTTCACCATTACTACAGAGGTCTGCAACGAATATATGCAGTATGGTCGCGAAGAGGTTGTTAAACGCCTCCAGGAGGATGTTCGTAAAGCAGTTGCTCACGTAGAAGAACTTACAGGCAAGAAATTCAACGATCCCAACGATCCTCTTCTCGTATCTGTACGTTCGGGTGCACGTGCCTCTATGCCAGGTATGATGGATACAGTTCTTAACCTTGGTATGAATGATGCTACAGTTGCATCTCTTGCTGAAAAGAGCGGTAATCCTCGCTTTGCTTGGGATAGCTATCGTCGTTTCGTTCAGATGTACGGTGATGTGGTTCTTGGAATGAAACCCAAAAGCAAGACCGACATTGATCCGTTTGAAGAGATCATGGATAAAGTCAAGGAAGAAAAAGGTGTAAAGCTGGACACAGAACTTGATGTTGAGGATCTCAAGAAACTCGTTACCCTTTTCAAGGCTGCAGTTAAAGATTACACAGGTAAAGATTTCCCTGAAGATGCTTGGGAGGAGCTTTGGGGTGGAATATGTGCCGTGTTC
>CAZKSF010000014.1:39051-51005 GCA_964555405.1 uncultured Bacteroides sp. | reverse complement strand
TACGCCTCGTGACCCTTGCCACCATCAATGGCGGATATCTCAACTTCATGGGCAATGAATTCGGTCATCCGGAATGGATTGATTTTCCACGCGAGGGGAATGGCTGGAGTTATAAGTATGCGCGCCGTCAGTGGGATCTGGTCGACCGTGAGGACCTGAAATACCAGTTCCTGAATAACTTTGACAATGCGATGATTTCGGTGGTTGGCGGAGTCCATAATTTCCAGGCGCTTCCGGTTGAAAAACTTTGGGAACATGATGGTGATCAAGTTCTTGCGTTCTCGCGTGGTGACCTGGTATTCGTGTTCAATTTCAACCCGTCAAAATCGTTCACCGGTTATGGTATCCTGATTCAGCCCGGCGAATATCAGCCGGTGCTCACTACCGATGCGCCGGAGTTCGGCGGTTACGATAACATCGATGACAGCGTTCGGCACCTTACAGTACCTGATCCGCTGTATGCCCCGATGGGTAAGGAGTGGCTTAAGCTGTATCTTCCTCCTCGTACGGCACAGGTATTGCGGAAGGTGCGTCGCCCGGGTCGTCCGCGTGGCAAAAGCAGCGGCAAAAAAAAATAGTGTCAGATGTGGAGTTTCAGTAAAATATGCTAATTTTGCACGTTGAACAGCTTTTTCCGCTGATTACCGGTTACAAATAATGAGAGTAAAAATACATAGAGAAGGTACCAATATATTGATCATCCTGCTGCTTATGCTTGCGGTGATCAATACACCTGCATGGATGTTTATCCGTCCGGTGGCTATTCCTATTGTATTTACGGCGATCTCGATCATCATCTTCCTGTTGGTTCTGAATTTTTTCCGCTCACCGAGACGCACATTCAAAGGCGACCGGAAGAATGTCGTAGTGTCGTCGGTTGACGGTAAGGTCGTGGCGCTCGAACGGGTGTTCGAGTCGGAATGCCTGCATCGTGAAGTAATCCAGCTTTCAGTGTTTATGTCGGTTTTCAATGTGCATGCCAATTGGTTCCCGGTTGATGGAACCGTTGAACTTGTCCGTCATCATCCGGGACGTTTCTACTCTGCATATCTTCCGAAAGCGAGTGTCGAGAACGAGCGGTCGACGGTATTGATCCGTGCTAATTGTGGCGCACAGGTCATGATGCGTCAGATTGCCGGAGCCGTAGCACGCCGTATAGTGACATATGCACGCCGTGGTGAAGAAGCATCAATCGAGGATCACATGGGATTTATCAAATTCGGTTCGCGTGTTGATCTGTTTTTGCCCCTCGATACTGAGATTTTCGTCAAAATCGGTGATCACACCGTGGGCGGTGTGACGGTAGTAGGACGTCTTAAATCTAAACAATAGACTCTGTTAAAACTATGTGGAGACTTATAAAGTCGCAGATACCAAATACCATTACATGTCTTAACCTGCTGTCGGGATGCATCGCTATAATCTTTGCATTCCATAGCGGCGAGACCTTCGGTTCACTCTCAGGAAGAGAATGTGCTTATATTGCCATAGCTGCCGCCGCCCTCTTCGACTTTTGTGACGGTGCCATGGCACGGTTGCTGCACGCTTATTCGGATGTGGGGAAAGAACTTGACTCGCTTTCCGACCTGGTCAGTTTCGGAGTGGCTCCTGCGATGCTGATGTTCAACCTGGTGGATAATCCAGCAAGATGGGTAGCGCTCATCATAGCAGCTTTCGGCGCTCTGCGTCTGGCAAAGTTCAATGTCGACGATCGCCAGACAACAACGTTTATCGGCTTGCCGATACCGGCGAATGCCATATTCTGGATAGGATATACTTCCTGGATCATGCATCACGGTATGCCCGCCACATGGTCGGTAATAGTTACTGTACTCCTTGTGTCCTTCCTGATGGTCGGTGATTTACGCATGTTCTCACTGAAATTTAAAAATTTCAGCTGGCGTGAAAATTTCAGCCGTTATGTAATTCTGCTTTCTGCGGTATTCTTTGTCGTCACCAATGGTGTCGAGGGTCTGATGTGGACCATTATTCTGTACATATTGATCTCAGCAGTTGTAGGACGGTTTCACCGCCAACTTGAAAGCAACAAATAACGGATAATTCCGTTATATTGTTATTATGTCGATTTTCGGTTTTTTATTCCTGATTTTTCTGTTAGTGATCCTGTGGCATGTACTCAGGGTCGTTTTCCGGTTATGGATGTTCCGCCGTAAGGTGCAGCAGGCTTACCGACAGGCATATGACCGGAGTTATGCCGGGTCATCGGAGCGTAATCGCACCGGGCGTAAAGCCTCAGGAACCCGACGCCGTGGTAAACGTATACCCGCCGATATAGGCGAATATGTCGAATTTGAAGAAATTTCATTCGTGGCGGAAACTCCCGGACCTCCTGTGAAGTTTGAACGACAGGAGCAGATCAGCGATGCCGAATGGGAAGAAATCAATTAATAATAGTTTATGGATGCTCCTCTTGATATAACTCTTCTGCAGGATTTCCTTGCGGAAGTGTCACTCAACAACAGTCGCGAGTGGCTTGCCGCCCATCGCGATACATACGATCTGTTGCGCAAGCAATGGATAGAATCACTCGACCGTGTATGCGAGGCGATGAGCGTGTGGCTCCCCGGTATGTCCACGCAAAACGGACGTTCGTGTACCTACCGTTTTTTTCGTGACACACGTTTCAGTCCTGATAAGTCGCCTCTGAAAACCTATTTCTCAGCTGCGTTTTCACCTGCCGGACGTTCGGACGGAAGAGCCGGATATTATATACAGGTTGGTACAGCCGGATCACCCGACAACGGTTTGTGGGCAGGAATATATTGCCCTGATCCGGCTCAGTTACGCAAGCTCCGAAAGGCAATAATTGACAACATTGAAGAGTTCGACGCGATAATCGAAAATCCTGAATTGTCGGCACTGTATCCGGACTGGACCGGGGAGAAGTTACGCACTGCGCCCAAAGGCTGGGACCGCAACCATCCGCGGATTGATTTGCTGCGCCTTAAGGATTTCGGGCGTCATTGCAGGCTTGATACGGAATTTTTCAGCCGTCCTGATTGGCCGGAACTGACTGCTGAGCGTTTCCATGTGATTGCGCCTCTGGTTGATTTCCTGAATTACTCACTCGACGAGTAATTAGCTGATGCTGCGACTGATTCATACTTCTGACTGGCATCTCGGACATGAGCTGTACGGTTATGACCGTATTGCCGATCATCGCGATTTTCTTTCGCAGTTACGGGATATAGTTCACCGGGAACAGCCCGATGCTCTTATAGTGAGTGGTGATATTTATAACACAGCCGTCCCGTCAAATGCGGTGATGACACTCTTCCACGCCTCACTTGCCGCCATACATCGGGCATGTCCCCCGATGCGTATTATAGTCACGGCGGGTAATCACGATTCTCCGTCGCGGCTCGAAGTGAGCGGATCGGTCTGGCATGAACTCGGAGGGCGTATGATCGGTAGCATTACCCGTGACCCCGAGGGTAATATCGACCTTGACTCCATCATAATTGATATAAATGACGCGACCGGAAACCTCAAGGGAATTATTGTTGCATTGCCTTATATTTATTCCGGGTCATATCCTGTTACAGATACTTCGGTTACCGATCGGGATGGGCGTCGACGGCTTTTCTTTGAGGCACTTGACCGACGATTGAAGGAGCGTCAGGCAGGTTGCGGTGTGCCGGTAGTGATGAGCTCGCATATTGCGGTGACAGGATGCGACACCGGTGCTCATGACGAATGCGGCGGAATGGAATTTACCGGTCTTGAAAGTATAGCAGTCGATTTCGACTATCTTGCACTGGGACATATCCATTGCCTGCAGTCGTTCGGACGCGGCAACTCGATTGCGGCTTATTGCGGGACTCCGGTAGCCGTGAGTTTTGATGAGAAAGAGACTCATTGTGTCAATATAGTCGAGATAGATAGTCATGGATCCGTCCCCCGGATAAAACCTGTCGAGATAGTGCAGCGATCACCGCTCCTGACAATTCCTTCCGACGGCAGCGCGTTGAGTTTCGATAAAGCGCTTGAAATACTTGAGAAATGGGATAGTGATGCTTTCCTCCGGATGTCAGTGCTGATAGATGATGTGCCGCCGCCGCATGCCATCGAACGGGCGCATAAAGCGGCAACACATGGTAAAGGAAAATTCTGTACATTCCGATGGGTTCGTCCCGACAGCAAGCCTTATTCGGCAAATGAAGAAATCGCGTCATATAGTGTAGATGAATTTAAGACGCTGATACCATCGGAAATTGCAAAAAAGTATTATGCCGACAAGACAGGAACTCCTATGCCTGACGTTCTATGCGGAATGTTTGATGAAATTCTCCGTGAGGTAATGAATCATGAAACTGATTAAACTTGTTATCGAGAATATAGCGTCAATAGTTAAAGCTGAAATTGATTTCGGTGGCGATCTCCTTGGTCGTGAGCCACTGTTTTTGATATGCGGTCCTACAGGAGCCGGTAAATCCACTATCCTTGATGCCATCAGCCTTGCGCTATATAATACTACCCCTCGGTTATCGGGTGCACCTGCCGAGCGGTTTGAGGATATTGCCGGTGGATTTCACGGTGCGGACGGAGGTGCCGAACCGGTGTCAACCGATGATCAGCGTATGCTGATGCGTCGTGGGACCACATCGTGCGAAATCAGGCTGAACTTCGCCGATGATAACGGGAAAGAATATACGGCTGTATGGAGCTGTTGTCGGTCGAGGAGACGCCCCGGCGGACGTATGCAGCAGTCGCAATGGCAACTGCTTGATGCTGACGGATCGGTGATATGTGCGCGTAAACGTGATACAGAACAGGAGTTACAACGGCTCACCGGTCTTACGTTCGATCAGTTTTGTCGCACAACCATGCTTGCACAAGGAGCCTTCTCACGTTTCCTTGCGTCATCGGCTGATGAAAAATCACGTATCCTTGAACGGCTTACCGGAACATCCATATATTCCGAGATAAGCATGCGGATATTCCAACGATTCCGTAGTGAGGAAGAGAAACTCCGCATCATTCGTGAGAGGGCAGGGGGGATAACACTTCTTTCCGATGCAGAAACCGATGCGCTTAACGAACGTTTAAGAACACTTGAGCAGCAGTCGGTGGCTTTAAAATCCTGTGAGACGGAACTCAACGGGAAACTATCGTTAATAGATGCCCGGCTAAAAGCCGAGCAACAACTTTCGGGTGATATGGAAGCTCTTGCTTCCGTTGAAAACCTGCGGAAGTCGGAACCGGTTGTCCGTCAACGTGATTTAGTACGTGATTGGGATGCCACAGCGGAATGTCGTAATCTGATAACACGTATACATGACGAGCAGCGTGCACGTGCAACTATTATTAGCCGACTTGAAAATCGTGACGCATGGTATGAAGCGGAGGCTGCACTGGTTGCTTTAACTGATAATATTGACCGGTGCGAGAGGAATTATGAGGAGACCACAGCACGTATCAACAACCGGGAAACATTTGGTACGGTTATAGACAAGATTGACGACATAGTACGGATGACTGTTCGCTACCGTCAATTGGTATCTGAACTTGATTCGCTTAACAATACCAATGCACTCGGCAAGAAGTCTGTCGAAAAATTGGAAGCTGAAATAGATCGGAGTACCGGTGAAATCGTTTCAATTACAGAAGCACTTGACAAAAAACAGCGACATCTGGTTGAATTAGAAGAGAAAGAGCTATACCGCAGGTTGACTGACAATGAGAAAAAAGCCGATGCCCTGAGGGTACGGATTACATCGTTAAGGAATTTGTATTCTGCTGTGAGCCTATTGAATGATCGTGACATTTCTCAGAAACGTCTGGAACATCTTCTTGAGGAGGCAATTGCGAGGGAAGTTGCCGGGAGTGTCCGGGTCAGTGAGAAAAACAAGGAACTGATTGTTGCTGAAAAGAATGCTTCTGATGCGGAATTGCTGTATGACAGACAGAGTGTGGCATTGAGTGATTATCTCAAGGCTTTGCGCTCGCAGCTTAAAACCGGAGATATATGCCCTCTTTGCGGAACGATAATCGATAGTCCTGCCGATGATCAGTCGTTTGAAAGGCTGCTTGAACCTCTTGCCGACAATCGCAAGCGTGCCAGAGAAGAACGAGAAGTCTCTGCAAAACAATTTGCAGAAGCCAATGCCGAACTTAATTCAATCGGTCGTGAACGTAAAAACATAGAAAAATTATTGTCGCGGGAAAGAGAAATGGTATGCGAGAGTCGTAAAGCCGTGGATTCTGCCCCGTTATCTAATACATATCTGCAACAAGAGAGTTCTCCGGATAAGATTTTGCCTCTAATCGAGACCGATATCTCGGGAGCGGATACAGAACTCGAAACTGTTAAAAAACTGACTACTGCGGGTCGCAAAATTCGCGAAGACGCTGATGTGTGCCGTGATGAAATTCAGGCAATCAATAAAAGACTTATTGATGCGGAGAAAAGTATCGTTAATCTGAAGGCGGCCCTCGGTGAGGAGCGGGCGCGCATCTCCGGTGTGCGGCAGCAGATTGATTCGGTGACTGGAGAATGTATGCAGCTTGCTGATGCTATTATTCAGTTAATGCCCGAAGGTGTTTTCCGCGAGATGGCGATTTCCCGTGATTACCCCTCATTGATAGAATCGCTGCGGGCAGAGGTTGATGCCGACAAGTATGACCGGAGGTTGCTGACTCAAATTGAAAAGCAGCTTACAGCCCTCCGCACTACATTGGATGCTGTTACACCCATTGCTCCTGAGGTCAGACAGATGTATGACAATGTTGTGCCCGACCAGTCGCATACACATAGTGGGGATCCTGAAAAATGCGTTGAACTATGGCAAAATCTGCTCGCTGAAATACGTGCTGACCGGCGTGCCTTGAGCGATTGCGACGGACGTATATCGGAACTTAAAAATAGGCTTGAAGAAAATGAAAAGATTCCGGATGCAGTAAGTTATGCGCGTACGTTAGAGGTGATGGGACATGCCGCTGAAATAGAAAGTTGCCGTTCGACTGTTGAAGCAATCGACCGTGACTGCGATATTGCATCTGCCAGAGTCAACGCTTCGCGCACCGCTTTGTCCGATGCAATAAATAAACTTGGTGATATCCCACCCGGATCGCGACCGGAGATTGAGGCAGAGCGAACCGTGGTTATCGCACAGAATGAACAGATGATGCGGGAAACAGGTGAAATCACTCACCGTATCCGACAGGATGCGGATATGCGTATCCGCTATTCCCGGATTATGGACGAAATCGCCGCCCAACAAACTGTGACCGATCGCTGGGGGCGTCTCAGCGATCTTTTCGGCAGCTCTGACGGGAAACGCATGCGCACGATTGCACAAAGCTATATACTTTCTGAACTTACCGTTCATGCAAACAATTATCTTCGACGTCTGTCGCGTCGTTACCGTCTGAGTTGTCAGCCCGGGCAACTTACAATTCTTGTAAGTGACTTGGAAGCCGGCGGGGAACTGCGTCCGGCTGTCAATCTGTCGGGAGGCGAGAGTTTCGTTGTATCTCTCGCACTTGCTCTGGGTCTACCTGCTTTAAGCGGTAAGGCACTTGCCTTCGACGTGATATTTATTGACGAGGGTTTCGGGACTCTTGACGCGGAAACTTTATCTATTGTTGTCGAAACACTGGGTAACTTGCATAGTATCGGAGGCAGACGGGTCGGACTGATAAGTCATGTCGAAAGTCTGCAGGAACGCATCCCCGTACAGATCCGTGTCACCCCTGAAGGCGGCGGATGTAGTGTGATAACCGTTGTTGATGCTCAGTGAAAGAAATTATCCGGAAAACATTATGTTTTCATAAAAAATGATTAAATTTGCATATTCAATCTATATTATTAACCAATACAAAAACCATGAAAGGAAAACTACTTCTATTATCATGTGCTTCTGTTGCGGCGATGTCTGTTTCGGGTCAGCAACTCCGTGCAGATTATATCGAATGGCCGAACAGTTCGCAATTTCCTGATTATGTAAAGGCTTGGGTGCCGGGTCAGCCTCTTTTCGAGGATGAAAACTTCTTCATATCCCGAGTTAAGCCCCATGCTACATTCCGTAACTCAAGCACTCAGATCGACAAAACCATTACTGAAGAAAATGACAAGAAACTCGTTTACTGGGTGCCGGTAGGATACAGTAACTGGGATGGCGTACATACCGATGCTCTTCCTAACGGTCTGTTTGACTCTGAAGTTTTCTCGACCTGGAGTTATGTAACACATTATGGTGACTGGACCTCACCTCAGGGTTGGGTTCCCGGCGGATTTGCCGATGTCGCTCACAAGAATGGTGTTGCTGTGTCAGGCGTCGCCTCTATTCCTTTCGGTTCGATAAACGCCGAATGGAACGACGCACTCACTGCCATGGGTAAGCTTGACAAGGAAAAGACCGCACAATTCCTCCTTTATCACGGTGTTGACGGCTTAGGTTACAACTCTGAGTTCAGCGGCAATGCAGGCATGCTCGCTAATGTTCGCGCTCTCCATGCTTATCTATATCAGTGGATGGCAGATAAGAACCCTCTGTTTGAAAACATCTGGTATGACGGCACTAACGATAACGGAAGCATTACTTTCGACCGTGGTCTGGGTTCTCATAATCAGAACACATTCGGTGACAGCGAAAACAAGGCAAGTTCTCTGTTCCTGAATTATAACTGGAATTCAGCTTCCACTATCAGCAATTCAGAAGCAAAAGCCAAAGCGATGGGACGCAGCACATATGATCTGTATGCAGGTCACAATATGCAGGGTGGTGAACCTCGTGGCGGAAAAAGCTGGCAGCTTCTGAAGGATTGCGGTTACTCAATCGGTCTCTGGGGCGCTCACAGCTCAAATATGATATGGCAGAACCGTAATACCAAGGGATCTTCACCTGATGCGATGCAGCGCACATATCAGACTAATATCGAACGTTGGTTCTCCAATGGTAAACGTAACCCGATCGCCGATCTTCCGATTTATGAGGAGACATCTTTCGCGCCGTCTGAAACCTGGTTCGGTATGTCGGAATATATGTCAGCACGTTCATCCTTGAAATGGGATCTCAGCGACGAACCGTTCTACAGCTATTTCAATCTTGGCAACGGTAAATTCTTTAACTGGTTCGGCGAACGTCAGCACGATAATGAATGGTATAATATTTCAGTGCAGGATTATATGCCCACATGGCGTTACTGGTTCGCTTCGGAATATCTCGGAACTACCGCCGACAAGATGGTAGAGAATGGTCTGCAGGCTGAATTCACATGGGATGATGCATGGGTAGGCGGTTCTTCACTCCGTATCTATGGTAGTACGGCTGATGAATATCTCCACCTGTTCAAGACTTCTTTCCAGATCAAATCAGGTGATGTGATTACTGTCCGTTACAAACTTCTCAACGGTAAGGCCAACATCAACCTGTGTGTTTCTGCCGAAGGTACTGAAACAACTCTCATCCGTGAGAACAACTTGAAGGTACTTCAGGTTACTGATGAGGGCGATGACGAGGTATGGGTGGAAAAAACATTCCGTGTTTCCGGTCAGCTTGCATCTCTCAATAACAAGACCATCGCAATGATCGCACTTCATTTCTCTGATGCCGAGAATCTTGATCTGCGCCTTGGTGAAATTTCGCTGGTGCGTAAGGCAGCTCCCGCTCCTTCGGCTCCCGAAATTACGGTTGCCAAACTTCTGGCAAACAATTTCAATGGTGTTGATGCCAAGGTTATTTTCAAGATGCCGAATTCCCGTCCAGCAGTCGATCCGGTATATAATGTTGACGTAAAGACTTCGATGTTCAAGATCTATACCCAGCAGGAAGGTGAGGAAGCCCATCTGAACGGTATCACTACTTCATGGGCAGCGCTTGCCTTTGCCGCTCCTGTTAACATGGACGGCGCACAGCGCATGCGTGTCGGTGTGGCAGCTGTGTCTCTCGATACTAAGAGTGACTCTGAGATTGCATGGAGTGATTATATCGACCTCCCCGATTACGTGGTAAACGAAGAGGTAGCTTGTAACAAGAGTGCGATCAAGCCTGGTGAACCGTTTGAAATTTCTTTTGTCGATCCTACTCACCCCGGTGTTGAATGGGCATTATATGATCAGGAAGGCAATAAGATTGCTTCAGCCAGTGACACCAATATTTTCGCATTTGAGAACGGTATCGATGAGATCGGCGGTTATGATGTAGTTATCAACGAAGGTAAAGCTGACGAACGTCGCCTTACATTCTTCATCCAGATCACCGCATGGGAGCGTGGTGCTCTTCCCGAGATCCAGACCCTCACCGTAGAAACTAAAGAAGGCGTGACAACCGAAGGTGTTACTATCGCAAAATTGGAGAACGCAACCCTTTCGTATACAGGTCGCGCAGCTGATGGCGAGACTTCACGCGGTGTGAAGCTTGCTGAAAAGCTCTTCGGTGTAAGCGTCGCCGAAATTTTGTCACAGAATGGAGGTCCGGGTCTTGAAGCTTACAAGAGCTTCTCTGTAGGCGCTTGGCTCAAACTCGACAATCTCAACAAGGGCACATATTCGCTGCTCCGCATTGAAAACCGTGCCGGTAACTGGCCCAAGAATAACTGGGGTTACTTCTGGAGTGATGTTAATGAACAGGGTTATATAGCTACCGAGCTTATCGACGGCGCATTCGGCGGTTCGCTTGATTCGAATTCCGAAGGTATGCGTCTGTATGCCGACTACAGCGACAGCCGTATCGTGCCTAACGGTTGGACTCACGTAATGTTTGTATTCGATTATAACGACAGTAAACAGCTCAGCTACGAACTCTATATCAATGGCAAACGTCAGACTTCAAAACGCTGGATGCACATCATGAAGAGCGCACGTGAGGGTGCGGTAAATAATGCCGGTACCAATTGGGCTGACTTTGAAGCCGGTCTGTCATCAGCTACTGCTTATGGAGACAATGAGGAAAAGACCGGTTACTGCTCAGACAACTATCCTCTCAGTGTTAACGACTGGATTTCGTTTGGCGGTACAAGCCAGAATATCGGTGCTATGAATGCTGCTATTGATGACTTCCAGATCTGGGATAAGGCTGTAACAGCTGAGGATGTAGCAGTTTCAATGAATGGTATCGATCCTGAAAATCTCCCTGAAGGACTTCTCGCTTACTGGGATATGGAATCGGATGAAGAATTCGACGATGAAACCCGTGCATTCCTCTCGAAGGGTAAGATCCAGGGTGCGGCTGCCGGCTGGTATGAACTTGTACAGCAGCCTAACGAGGGCGCCGCTAAACAGACTCTCCAGCTTCCTGAATTTACTTCAGGCTGTCCGTTCATCCCGGGCACCGGTTATGAAGTGAAGACACTCCCCACCTGGAGCGGTCGTCGCGCGCTTATTTCCGAAGCTAACGGTTCGGATACCGAAGGTTCTGCAAAAGTATCGTACTCTTACGAAGGCGACTACACTGTTACTCTTAAGCTCGAGAACTCGCTTGGTTCACACAGCATGACTTATCCTGTAATTAAAGTCAGCGATGACAATGCTATTGAAGGTGTTGCTGCTGATGTAAATACAGTTTATGCAGTTGGTAAGACCGTATTTGCAGGTTTTGCTGAAAGCGGTGAATATACAGTGGCTATCTATAATGTAGCCGGTGAACGTGTCGTTGCACGCAATGTAAACGTAGTAGCCGGTGAGCTCGTGGTTGTCAATCTCGATACACCTGCAGTATATGTAGTTGCAATAGAGAAGGCTGGCAAGCCAGTAAGTACTACCAAGGTTGTTGTACGCTGATAGTACATTTGCCAATCTATAAAGCAAAGGCTTGTGTCCGTTTCCGGGCGCAAGCCTTTGCCTTTAAGTACCCTCTTCAATTGATTCAATTCAAAGTTTGGCGGCAACTTCTTTGAATGCGTATGTACGCTCGCTGCCATCATCAACCTTAAGAGAAAGATGTCCGGTGGGGGCAAATCATAGAATGGCGGCAACTTCTTTGAATGCGTAT
>CAZKSF010000014.1:0-38951 GCA_964555405.1 uncultured Bacteroides sp. | reverse complement strand
TCATCCACCTTAAGAGTAAGATGTCCGGTGGGGGCAAATCATAGAATGGCGGCAACTTCTTTGAATGCGTATGTACGCTTGGAGCCATCATCCACCTTAAGAGTAAGATGTCCGGTGGGGGCAAATCATAGAATGGCGGCAATTTCTTTGAATGCGTATGTACGCTCGCTGCCATCATCCACCTTAAGAGTAAGATGTCCGGTGGGGGCAACCGATTGAATTGAGGCTTTGAATACCTCGCCTGATAAGGTATCGGTCCATTCATATACGCCTGTTCCGCGCCATAACCTGCTCATGTATATGGTATGTAACCGTTCGTGTGAGGACGGGTCATGCAGATAGATGTTACAGAAATCCATGATAGCCTGCCGGAGCTTAAGCTCAACATCAGCTAAATTACATTCGGATCCTCGTAATTCCCGTAGAGATACGGGATTTGGCGCATCACTGCGCCATTCCGGCTGATTTACATTTAACCCAATGCCGCAGACACTCCATCTGATAGTCATGCCTGAGAGAGTATTCTCGATTAGTATACCGGCAATTTTACGGTTACCCACATATATGTCGTTAGGCCATTTTACTTGTGCCTGCATTCCGTCAGGGAGAAACAGATCAACGGTAAATGCAGTTGCCAGAGCCACCACTTCGGATATTGCAAACTGCTTGGAAGGCAATATATCTGTGGGCTCAATCAGAATGGATAATGTTACATTGCACCCCGGCTCCGCTTCCCATGAATTCCCTTTCTGTCCACGACCGGCTGTCTGAGCGACAGCGGCGACCGTCATCCCTTCGCAGAGAGTCGGGTCGCCGTTGGCGATGAGCTGTTTAAGGTAAGAATTTGTTGAGTTTACGGATTGGAGTTTTATCAGTTTCGTGTCGGACATCATTTCTTTACTGACCATTCAACACCATCCTTACGGTCTTTTACATCGAAGCCTATTTCAGCCATACGGTCACGTATCATATCGCTCGTTGCCCAATCTTTGGCTGCCTTGGCTTTTGCACGCATTTCAAGAAGGAAATCCACAGCTTTTTCGTAGGGCTTCATGTCGGGGGCATCCGAACCGGAGGTTTCCACACGTATTCCTAATATATCTACGAGGAAGGTATCGAATATTCTCTTCAATGTCGCAAGGTCGTCAGCCGATATTGTAGCTTTACCGTCGCTAATCAAATTGATTATACGGCAACCTTCGAAAAGCTGTGCGATGAGAACCGGAGTATTAAGATCATCGTCCATTGCTTCGTAGCATTTTGCCTCAAGACCGGAAATATCAACAGATGATTTTTCCGAAGGCTTGAGATTCTGCAGACGGGCGTATCCGTCGAGCATACGCTGTAATGCTTTCTCGGAAGCCTGGAGTGCTTCATTGCTGAAATCAACGGTTCCGCGATAATGAGCCTGTAGAATGAAGAACCGTATTGTCATAGGCGAGTAAGCCTGAGTGAGCAACGGGTGTTTACCTTCGAAGAATTCATCCAGAGTAATGAAATTGCCGAGTGATTTTCCCATTTTCTGCCCGTTAATAGTGATCATATTGTTGTGCATCCAATACTTCACAGAGTCACAACCGTTATGAGCCACCGACTGAGCTATCTCACACTCATGGTGCGGGAATTTGAGATCCATACCACCTCCGTGTATATCGAAATGCTCACCTAAATATTTTTCACTCATGACTGAACATTCAAGATGCCAGCCCGGAAATCCTTCACTCCAAGGTGACGGCCAGTGCATGATGTGTTCGGGAGCGGCTTTCTTCCACAGCGCAAAGTCTGCCGGATTGTGCTTTTCCTGTTGACCGTCAAGAGCACGGGTTGTGGCAAGCAATTCATCGATATTACGTCCGGAAAGCTTGCCGTAGTGATGGTCACGATTGTATTTCGGTACATCAAAGTAAACCGAACCTTCACTTTCATAGGCATATCCCGCGTTAAGAATTGACTTAATATATTCGATCTGTTCTATGATGTGACCCGAGGCATGTGGCTCGATTGAAGGAGGCAGAACATTCAGACGTTCCATTGCATGGTGATACCGGTTCAGATAATATTGCACCACCTCCATTGGCTCGAGCTGTTCAAGACGCGCCTTTTTAGCAATCTTATCCTCCCCATCGTCAGCATCATGTTCAAGATGTCCGACATCCGTGATATTACGTACGTAACGGACTTTATAGCCAAGGTGTTGCAAATAACGGTACAGTATGTCAAAAGTTATTGCCGGGCGCGCATGTCCGAGGTGTCCGTCGCCGTAGACTGTTGGTCCGCAGACATACATGCCTACCCGTTCGGGATGATTGGGTTCGAAAGTCTGCTTGCTACGTGACAAGGAATTATAAATGGTGAGGTTATGTGATCGCATAATGTAAAAGTTCTTATTAAAATCATATAAGCGACGTCTGCCTCAAGCTGGAAGCAGACGTCGCAGTTATGAGTTATCCGCTTGGTACGGACGATCAGGCGTTACCGCCCATCATGAACGGATTCATATCGCCGTTTCCTCCCTTAGGCTGATTAACGGGAACGGTGCGTTTGATTTCACCGTAAGTCTGTTCGTACTTCTGGATATTATCGTTAAGAGCGAAAAGCAGATTCTTTGCATTTTCCGGAGTCATGATGATACGGCTCTGAACCTTTGCCTGAGGCATGTTCGGCGCTACAGTGATAAAATCAAGAAATACTTCGGCAGGACCGTGGCTGATTACAGCGAGGTTAGCATAACGTCCGTTTGCAATTTCGGGGGGCAGTTCGATCTTTATCTCGTTCTGTTTTGGTTTCTGTTCCATGTCTAATTAATTATTAAGTTAGTAAAAGAAATTTATTTTTACGGTAACATATTCAGACGTTACTGAATAAGTGTTCCATTAGTGAGGTCGTAGGTTAATATCGAATATTGAGGAGTGGCGGTGTTGTTCAGGTGAATACAGAGTTTGGTAATGTTCGGTTTCTTTATCTCATTTATGTCAAACGAAATATAAAACTGAGTTGCTCCGTAACTGTAGTCACTTTCGTTGGGAGTGGATATGTACACCTGAGCGCAGTCGGTTTCCATAGATGCACGGTCAACATAAAGTTTGAATTCCTGTTTTGAAAGATCTCCGGTATTTACGTTGACTATCAGATCAATGTAGTTGTTTAACAGCTTGAGCAGCTGAAGGTTGATGGGATTCTGATCCCAGGAATGATTTTCCGACATGTCCACTAATTCCGGTTTGGCGGTAAACGCCTGGCCGGCAGCGAGCAGATCGATTGTCTCGTTCTTTGCAGGCAGTGTGTCGCCGGGGGCATTGAACATAACCACCATACGTGACCCGAATGGAATCTGCGCGTCGGTGAAAGGATGGTTCGCGATAATTTTTACAACCGGAGCGTTATAACTTCTTTGATATGAGAATGTGGAGTAAGAACCGGTAGTACTTTCATAAGTCATGAAATCCAACAGTGTCTGCTGATAGTTGCCGGGACCATCGGAGGATGAGTTACATGACGAGAATGAAAAAGCACATAAGGATAGCGCTGTTATCGCTGTAAAGAATTTTTTTAGATGACTTTTCATGAATGATATTTATTTTGAGGATTAGTTACAATTTCGCGGATTCCTCCATCTGCCATATGGACTATACGGTCGGAATCTGCCGCCAGTGACTCATCGTGGGTTACGATGACAAATGTGTGTCCGAAATCGCGGCGAAGATCGAAGAAAAGCTTATGAAGTTCTGTACGGTTATGAGAGTCAAGACTTCCCGATGGTTCGTCGGCGAAAATTACAGACGGATTATTGATCAGTGCTCGCGCTACCGCTGCGCGCTGCCGTTCACCACCTGATAATTCTGACGGATGGTGTGACGCCCGGTCAGATAGCCCTAAATATCCGATAAGCCGATCTGCTTCAGCAAATGCTTTACTATGGGGTACGCCTCCTATCAAAGCCGGTATTGCCACATTTTCCCTTAGTGAGAATTCAGGCAAAAGGCGGTGAAACTGGAATACAAAGCCTATGCGACGGTTACGGAAATGTGCAAGCCGGTCATCATTCAGGCGGAATATATCCTCTCCGTCAATTATTACCGATCCAGAATCAGGACGGTCAAGTGACCCCAGAATCTGTAGAAGGGTAGTCTTTCCGGCACCGCTCGGACCGACAATCGACAATATCTCTCCGCTATTTATATTGAGCGATATCCCCTTGAGGACCTCAAGAGTATCGTAACGTTTCACTATGTCGATAGCTTCGATCATTTTGTCGGTTTATTTCAGCGCAAAATTACACAATATACATTCTACAGCCAAATGCAAGATGTTATAATATGCGAAAAATCATTTTTGCATCTTTTCTGAATAATTTGCCGCTTTTGACATCGTGACTAAGTACACTCCGGTGAAAATCAGTACTACGGCAAAGCCCTTCGGAATGGAGAAATGATCAAGTCCGCGCACGACCCCTACAATAGTCGCCACAATCGGCTGAACATAATTATACATACCCACTATTGTAGGACGAAGATTTTTCTGACCGATCATTATGAATATATATGCCAGAAAGGTGGCAAATACCACTATATATGCGGTTCCTGTCCATTCAAGAGCAGAAACCGACGACCAATCCGTAGCCTTTATGAAGGTGATTGTCGAAGAGAGTCCTACGATCGCTGCGGAAAGGAACATCCATTTCATCAGGGTGACAAGTGAGTATCTTTTGATGAAATTCCGGTATAGTGTCAGGTAAAGAGCATAAGAGAGTTGAGCCAACAACACTATGAAGTCGCCCAAAGCAGGGTTTTCGCCACCTGCAATAGCCCCTTTTCCACTCAGCACAAGGATCAATGCTCCGGCAGCTCCCAATGCAATGCCTCCTGCCTTCTTCAACGTTATGGGTTCTTTCAGGAAAAGCCATGCTAGGAACATCACCCACATTGGCATAGTAGTGGTGACAAGCGACGCCTCGCCTGGCGAAGTATAGCTGACACCTATTATGAAACACCCCTGATTGAGAAGAATACCTATCATTCCGGCTCCGAAAAGACGCAATTTGTCCATTGGAGGAACATGTTCTCCGGGGGTAAAAAGTGATGTAATCCAAAACAGGAGGGCAGCTCCGGCTATCCTGAAATCAACTATGATGATTGGCGCGAGGACTCCGGAAGCAAGTACAAGTTTCGTTACAGGCGACATCAGCCCCCAGCATATGTTGGCTCCGAGCATCGACAAGTGTCCCTTGAGATTAAAATCAGCCGTACGTGTCATAGTCTTTAGAATGAGATAAGATTCTTCTTCCAGACCGGGGTTCTCAATATACGGAGGTATTCGTCGTAAGTTATCGTGCGACCTCCCATTGACTTTAGATGAGGGGTTTCAAATTGACAGTCGATCATCTTCCCACCATTTTCCGCCATATTGCGCGCAAGATGAATGAGCGCGAGTTTACTTGCTCCCGGTTCTCTCGAAAACATACTCTCGCCACAAAACGCAGTACCGATCGTTACTCCGTAAAGACCACCTACCAGGTCGTTATCTTTCCATACTTCAACACTCATGGCAAATCCCAGTTCGTGAAGGCGACTGTATGCCTTTATGATATCATCTCCCAGCCAGGCACCATCCATGTCAATTCTTTTTTCAGAGCATCCTTTTATTACCTTACCGAAGGCTTTGTTGAAAGTCACCGAGTAAAGACCCTTATTCATGAGAGTGCGCATGGAATGAGACACATGAATCTCGTCAGGAAATATTACGAAGCGTTCCATCGGGCAGAACCACAATGGCTCGTCGTTATCACGGAATGAATACCATGGAAAAATGCCGAGACTGTAGGCAAGCATAAGCCTGTCCGGATTCAAATCACCCCCTACAGCGATAAGACCATCCGGATCTCCATCCGTAGGATCCGGAAATTCCAGCGAATCATATATCCTGTATACCATGTTGATCCAATATCTTGAGTTTAGAGTCGGATATGACTATTTCAGCAGTTCCTCCACCTTTTAGGGAGCCGAAAAGAATGGCTTTCATCAAGATAGGTTTAAGAGTCCTTGCTAAGACCCTGTCAACCTCACGGCCGCCAAATTTTTGTGAAAAACCCTCGTTGAGCAGCCATTCCCGTGCCGGTTCGCTTAATATCAGTGTCACATTCTTAGCCTTCAGTTTATTATCAAGCTCACGTAGCTTCTTATCCAAGATAAGCGATGCCATCCTTCTGTCAAGTTCATTGAACACGACAATGGCTGACAGGCGGTTGATGAACTCAGGCTGGAAAGTTTTCTTCACCTGCTTCATCATCGCACTCCCTGAAGTCACGTTGCTTGCAAATCCCACTTTCGCCTGGTCGGCATGACTTGCTCCGGCATTGGAGGTCATTATCAGCACAACATTCCGGAAATCCGCCCGATTACCTTTATTATCCGTCAGACTGCCATAGTCCATAACCTGGAGCAGGATATTATAGATATCCGGATGAGCCTTCTCTATCTCGTCAAGCAGCAGCACGCAGTCGGGGGTTTTACGGATAGCATCCGTGAGGATTCCTCCATCCTCATATCCTACATAACCTGCCGGTGATCCTATGAGTTTCGCTACCGCGTGTTTCTCTGAGTATTCACTCATGTCAAATCTGAGGAACCCGATTCCCAGTTCATCTGCAAGGGTTTTGGCGAGTTCGGTCTTTCCAGTTCCGGTCGGACCAACAAATAGAAGCGAGGCGAGTGGCTTATTTTCATCGGCAAGCCCTGCTTTCGACATCAGGACGGCTTCCACCACACATCTTACAGCTTCATCCTGTCCGTATATTCTTGCGGCGACTCTATCTTCAAGAGTCTCAAGCATATCTACTGATTCCTTATCAATTACAAGGGCATCTACCTTACATACTTTGGAGAGTATCTCTGCAATCAGTTTTTTGTCTACGACACCGATTTCGCCTTCTCCCGGATGAGTCTGCCGGTATGCACCCGCTTCATCTATCAGGTCAATAGCCTTATCCGGAAGAAAGCGGTCAGTGATGTGTCTCGCACTTCCTTTCACAGCATATTCGATGGCTTCGGGAAGATATTTCACCCCATGATAATTCTCATATCTTCCTTTCAGCTGATCAAGTATTCCGATTGTTTCGCCTTCGGTAGGCTCATTGACATCTATCCGGCTAAAACGTCTTACAAGTCCTTTGCTCTTTGCGAAATAGCGCTTATACTCGTCGTATGTCGTAGACCCTATGAATTTTATAGCTCCGCTCTCAAGATAAGGCTTGAGCATGTTGGACGCATC
Organism: uncultured Bacteroides sp.; assembly: GCA_964555405.1. Taxonomy (GTDB): domain Bacteria; phylum Bacteroidota; class Bacteroidia; order Bacteroidales; family Muribaculaceae; genus Paramuribaculum. Next base: position 31,685 of record CAZKSF010000014.1, on the reverse strand, counting down.
CATTGATCCCTCTCCTGTTGCGCCGGCGCCAACCAGGTTATGGATTTCATCGATGTAAACAATAGCATTGCCTTCTTCCGCAACGCCATCCATTATCATCTTAAGTCGTTTCTCGAAATCGCCCCTGAATTGAGTGCCGGCGAGAAGGCTACTCACCTCGATACCATAGATACGTGCGCCTTTGAGTTTTTCCGGTACATTTCCATCCTCAATCATGCGGGCAAGTCCATAAACGAGGGCAGTCTTTCCCACCCCCGGTTCGCCTATATGCAATGGATTGTTCTTATCCTTGCGTGACAGAATCTGGATAGTACGGTCTAACTCTTTTTCTCTTCCGATAAGAGGATTGCGGTCTTCGAGATGATCATTGATGCATGTAACGAAGTTTTTCCACTCTGATTCACGTTTTACAAGTTTTTCCTTTCCGGACTCCCTCGCAGGTTCGTGATTGCCGTCCGTTGCGTACGTGGCAATCAGATCACTCATAAACCAACCTGTTTGATTGTCAGTCGCCTTATTCAACAGATAGGCAGCCATAGACTCTTCAAGTTGTAGCATCTGATTGACTATGTGAGGGATTTCAATCACATTGGCGCCAGATGATTCCAGCTGCATCATTACCATGTCCATCATCAGGCAGAATTGTGCCGAAAAACTCAAGTCATATTCCGTATCTTCAGGCACTTTTTCCAATGACTCAAGGAATTCATCCAGTTCTTTCTCTATTATTTCAGGATCGGCATCAAAATCGATAAGGATATTCCTGAATTCAGGTTTGCGGAGCAGTATCTTGAGGGCATGTTCGGGCATGATGTATTCATGCCGTAGGGAAAATGCAAGTATTTGCATTTCCCTAAGCAATTCTGCAACTTTTTTTGATGTTGTGTATTCCGGTTGCTCAGACATATCAGGCTGGTTGAATGGTGATTTTTAGAGGGAATCCTTCTTCACGTGCCATGGCTATAGCCTTATTTTTTTTAGTAAGTGCCAGGTCGTATGAATAGTCACCGACAACGCCCTTTCCGCTATTATGCACATCCATCATTATGGTTACGGCATCCACTTCGGATTTGTAGAAAATTTCCTTTAATATTTTCACTACAAAATCCATCGTAGTGAAATCATCATTATGAAGCACCACAAAGTATCTGCGTGGCTTCCCGATATTCACGGAATCATGTTGCTTTATATTGAATTGTTCTTGCGCCATAAACTGTAATTGCAATTAAACCGTTTATAATCTCATTTCCTGATATTAACCGGAATTTGAGCCTGGTAGTTTTCAAGGGTCTGGAATAGACGGGTTAACATATCCTGAGTAAGCTCGGGCATTTCGCTTGCGAGGTCATGGGATTCGGAAATATCGTCCGCTATATTATATAACGTTGTCGAACCGTCGTTCCAATAGTGAATCAGATGATAATCGCCTTCCAGTAATGCCGAATACGCTCCATAACCGTTGTCAACAGAGAGATTGCTTACCCATATGTTCGGGAAATGCCATACAATCGGTCGCTCACGGCGTAATTCAGGATTGGTCAGTACGTCGGCGAATGAAATACCATCGATTGTCTGCACTGTGTTAAAGTCGGTCACACCGGCAATATTTAAGATAGTGGGAAAGTAATCCTCGATCATAACGTGTTGATCCGAAACTGTCCCGGGTTGTGTCACGCCGGGCCAGTCAACTATCATCGGCACGCGTACGCCTCCCATTAGTGCGGACCCTTTGCCGGAACGGGCTGGATAGTTTGGCGCGTAATCAATATTTTGGCGAGGCCAGATGGAATGACCGCCGTTGTCCGACATGAACAAAATAATTGTATTTTTCGCAACGTCCGGTTGCGAATCCAGAAAATCGAGAATATCCCCGAGGCTCTTGTCCATTCCTTCAATAAGAGCAGCGTGGTTGACTTCCTGATCGGACAGACGTTCGCCGAGTAGTTTATCTTCAAGACCTTTACCATCAGAGTCGCGGTAATTATCAGTGAACCGGTCATCCGGTTCATAGGGGTCGTGTATGGCGTAATGCGACATATACAGATAGAACGGTTGTCCTTCGGAAATAGGTTTTTGCAGCGTCTTCAGTGCTTCTTGAGTGAGGGCTTCGGTCAGAAAGATACCTTCCCGGGCATAACTGTCGAGTCCGGTAACATAGAATCGTCGGTTATGGTATTCGTTTGCGGCAAGATAGCTTCCCGGGGCACCGCTTGCGCTACCACCGATATTGACATCGAAACCCATATTAAGCGGGTCTTCTCCGGAAGTGGACTGTGCTGCGAAATGTCCTTTGCCGCAGTGAATGGTATAATAGCCGTTTTCGCGGAGAAGTTCGGGCAGTGGGGTAACGGGAGTGGAATTGATAAGGTCATGCTCCGAAGCTATAGCAACATTCTGGATTCCGTTATAGTTCCAATCGGGTAACTGCAGCGAGTCGCACCGTTCATCAGTAGGAGCGCCCCATTCCAGTGTCCAGTTCGTTACGCGGTGCCGTGCCGCATTCATGCCACTCATCAGACTGCAGCGCGAAGGCGAGGAGACTGCGCATGCATATGCCTGCGTGAACTTAACACCGCGCTCGGCAAGCCGCTCCATATTAGGTGTGCGGTAGCGGTCGTTAAGGGGTGTACGTTCGGTATGGAATGGTACGGATGTATCCTGCCATCCCATATCATCTACTAAAAATAAAATTATATTGGGTCTTACTGTCTCAGTGTCTACTTGTCCGGACAATCCGGTGAAGGTGGTTAGCAATGTAGCGGCGAGTGTGAGATTCCTCATATCGGGTAGATTGATTTCAAAATACAAATTTAACGGATTGATGAATAATTAAACAATAAAAAACATGAAAATTTTGCATACTTGCCAATGTATGACTACATTTGTAGATTGCTTGATACATCTACTTCAAAACAGACGATAAACATGAACGAACCAGCTCCCTTTAGTCCTGAAGAAGAAGACCGGATAATTGAATCCGAGTTTCAGGAGTTGCTTGACGGCTACCTGCGGAGCAACCATCGTAAAAAGGTAGAGATAATTGAGCGTGCCTACCGATTTGCGAAAAAGGCACATGCCGGTATTCGCCGCCGGTCCGGTGAGCCATATATACTTCATCCTATAGCTGTAGCTCGTATAGTGAGTCGGGAAATCGGATTGGGCTCAACATCGATTTGCGCGGCGTTGCTTCATGATGTAGTGGAGGATACTGATTATACGGTCGAAGACATAGAGCAGCATTTCGGACCGAAGATTTCCCAACTTGTAAGCGGTCTTACAAAAATATCCGGCGGTATATTCGGTGACAAAGCTTCGGTTCAGGCAGAGAACTTTCGGCATTTGTTGCTCACGATGAGTGAAGATATACGTGTAGTGCTGATAAAAATGGCAGACAGGCTTCACAATATGCGGACTCTCGGATCAATGGCTCCTAACAAACAGTACAAGATAGCCGGCGAGACTTTATATATTTATGCTCCGCTTGCACATCGTCTCGGTCTGTTCCCGATAAAGACCGAGCTTGAGGACTTGAGTTTCAAATATGAGCACCCGCAGGCATATGCCGAAATAGAACGGCAGGTGCAGGAAAGTGAAGCTCGCCGCAATTCGATTTATACCGACTTCTCCACCCCTATACTCAAGAGCCTCGACAATATGGGGTTGAAATATGAGGCGAAAGCGCGCTTGAAATCCGTGTACTCCATCTGGCGGAAGATGGAGACTAAACACGTGCCGTTCAAGGATGTTTACGATCTGTATGCTATGCGTATTATTTTCGATTGTGACGATCCGTCGCAGGAAAAAGAAATATGCATGAGAATATATTCAGCTATCACCGACCTCTATGATCCGCATCCCGACCGGTTCCGCGATTGGGTAAGCATCCCGAAGGCTAACGGTTATCAGGCAATACATGTTACTGTTATGGGTCCTGACGGAAATTGGGTCGAAGTTCAGATCCGTTCACGTCGTATGGATGAGATAGCCGAAAAGGGATTTGCCGCACATTGGAAATATAAGATAGGGGATACTGACGAAGAGTCGGAGTTGACATCGTGGCTTCAGACAATTCAGGATATTCTGGCTGCTCCGAATCCAAACGATCTGGATTTTTTCGATACCCTTAAACTTAATCTGTATGCTCAGGAAATAGGAGTTTTTACTCCCAAAGGAGAGTTGATCACACTGCCGGTTAATGCCACCGTACTTGATGTGGCATACGAACTCCACAGCGAACTTGGCGATCATTGTATCGCCGGCAAAGTGAATCATAAACTCGTCCCTTTAAGCTATAAACTGCAGAGTGGAGATCAGGTGGAGGTTCTTACATCAAAATCCGCACGTCCTAAGGAGGATTGGATGCCACTGCTTGCTACGGCGAAAGCGCGTCTGCGACTGGCTGCCGCTTTGCGACGTGAGCAACGTCCTGTAGTCGATAAAGGGCGTGATATGGTTGAGAAATTTTATCAGGAACGTAATGTGGAACCTACAAATGAAATGATCATGAAAATGGTCTCTTTCTTTAAGGTTTCATCTCCTGAAGAACTTTATAAGCGTCTTGGAGCCGCTAAATTGTCTCTTGACCGATATGATCCGCGCAGTACCGGAAAACGTCAGGCAAAATCAATGCTCCGTAAGATTCTGACACTCGGACTGGGTAAAACACGCAAGGATACGGACGCCGCTATCAAGTCTGCTGAACCTATTGACCGTAAAAAGATTTATACTCTGCGTTCGAATGAAGGGGAGAGCAATTTTATCCTTGCTGACTGCTGTCATCCGATACCTGGTGATGATGTAATGGGATTTGTAACTGACGACAACTTTGTTGAGCTGCACGAGCTGACATGTCCCCGCGCACAGTTGCTGAAATCGAGTTATGGGGAACGGATAGTGGCGACCCAGTGGGCGGGAAATATGGATGTTATGTTTTCCACCAATATCAGAGTCGAGGGGATTGACCGTCAGGGGATGCTCCGCGACATAACGGCGGCTGTGACATCTGATACCGTTTATGATCTTCGTAGCCTTGACATCAAGACTCATGATGAGGTTTTCGAGTGTTATATGACTGTCAAATTACAGTCGACGGATGCGCTTGCTTCCTTACTCAGAGCCCTGAAAGCTATTCCCGGTATAACAAAGGCTGGTCGCGTGGTGACCGAATAATAATCATAAAGAAGCAATGAATATGATGATAAATACAAAGGGTAAATTCAGTAATGTGGCTTTTGTGCGTGTGCTTGCCTTTATTGCCACAACTGCTATAATATTGTATTTTTTCCCTAAGGAAGCTGAGAATAACTATTCCTATGAGATAAATCGTCCATGGACTTATTCATTGCTGACAGCTCCCTTCGATTTGCCGGTACATCTTGACTCGATAAGCGCTCAGGCTGTCCGCGATAGTATAGAACGGTCATTCGAACCGGTTTACGAACGGGATGTCGTTGCCGAAAACACTATTGTTGCCGAATATGCATCACGCCTTAACGGTATGAGTGAAGAACTGGCACTAACGCCGGCGGAGAGAAACAAACTTCTGGATGAAATACGCAAGATATATCAGAACGGTATAGTGGATGCTCCGACTTATGCTGAAATAAGGGCAGGGAAACTTCCGGCAATACGTATGATTCATGATAAAGTTGCGGTCTCATTACCTACTGGTAATTATAAATCGGCGCGCGAAGCATTTGCGATTCTTGACAGTATCTTCCCTTCAGTTCCTTTTCATGATGCCATTCGCAAGACCGGACTGTCCGATCTGCTGCAGCCTAACATAATGCTTGACTCTGTAGGCAACGATCGTCTGCGCCGTGAAGTTTATCTTAAGGCAATGGCTCCGATCGGAGTAATCCAGCAAGGTGAACGTATAATCGATAAAGGAGAGCTGGTTACGCCCCAGTTGTATACGGTTTTGAAAACTTACGAGGAACTGGCAGCCGAACGAGGGGCACGTTCTCCGCAATCGGTTGTCTATCCGTTAGTGGGGCAGTTGCTTTATATAATTATAGTACTTGGCGCCCTGTTTGCATATTTGTTTTTCTTTCGCCCGGCGTTCTACAATTCGTGTCGTGCCATACTGTTCCTGATGCTGATCTTAGTAGCATTCGCCCTTATGGCGTTCGCCTTTTCATCGGCGTTGGCCAGCGGTCTTTATCTGGTACCGTTCGCGATGATTCCGGTGATGACCCTCATATTCCTTGATTCACGCACCGCTTTCTTTACGCATGTAATAACAGTGTTGCTTTGTTCGATTATTGCGCCCTTCCCGCTCGAATTCTTTTTCATGCAGATTGCTGTGGGTGCAGCAGCGATAGATTCGCTTAAGGATCTTACACGTAGATCGCAGTTATTGCGTACAGCCCTGATAGTTTTTGTGGTCTACTGTCTGTCGTATGTGGCTGTAGAACTCATGCACAATGGCAGACCCCAGGCACTGGAAGGACGTATGATCGGTTACTTCGCCATCAATGCGGTGTTTATATCATTTGCATATGTGTTGATATTCGTTTTCGAGAAACTTTTCGGATTTACTTCCCGTGTAACTCTTGTCGAATTGAGCGACATCAATAATCCGTTGCTACGTGAACTTAGCGAAGAATGCCCCGGAACTTTCCAGCACTCTATGTCGGTGAGCAATCTGGCTACTGAAGCTGCCCGCCGCATCGGTGCCAATGTGCAGCTGGTACGAGCCGGTGCATTGTATCACGACATAGGGAAAATTGAGAATCCTGCATTCTTTACCGAAAATCAGCACGGTGTCAATCCTCACGATACCCTCAGTCCATTGCAGAGCGCCCGTATAGTTATTGGTCATGTGAGTGATGGGCTGAAATTAGCCGAGCGAGCAAAACTCCCTGAAATGATATGCGAGTTTATACGTGAACACCATGGACGCGGCACGGCGCGTTATTTCTATACTACATGGTCAAATGCGCATCCGGGAGAGGATATCGATCCTGCACCCTTCACCTATCCGGGTCCGAATCCCCAGTCGCGTGAGACATCCCTATTGATGATGGCTGATGCTGTGGAAGCAGCGTCCCGGTCATTGAAAGAACATACGCCTGAGGCTATCACAACTCTGGTCAACCGTATAATTGACTCGCAGATTGCCGAAGGTCTGCATAGTGAATCGCCGTTATCGTTTAGAGACGTGTCTGAGATTAAACGTTGTTTTTCCTCGCGGTTACGCACTATGTATCACTCGCGTATCTCATATCCTGAAGCAGTGAAATCAGGTGATAATACGAAGACGGATGCTGTTAAAGAAAATTTATGAAGATATTTTTTATTATATATATGGTTGTTGCCGGAGCACTTGGCTGCAGTGCCCGGTCATTGTTTCCTAAAGTCAAATCCGATCCTCCTGATATAAAAGTTATAAAACAGGAAATAACTGACCGTAAATCGCCGTATTATTATCCCCGTCTACTGGAGCAGTATGCAAAAAATGATACGGTCATGAAGCTTGACAAGTACCGTCGGTTGTATCTGGGTTATATGCTTCAGGAGGATTATGATCCGTACCGTGCGCCATATCCGGTACCACAGCGTGTGATTGCTCTTTACGGGAAGGAAAATCTCACCCGAGCCGAATGTGATTCTATAATCAAGTATTCGACATTGTCGCTTGAAAATGACCCGTTCGATATGGTGCAGATCGGTGCGATGATTGACGCGCTCAAGGTTAAAGGAAATACCAATCTTGCTAAGATCTGGGAGTATAAACTCCGCTATCTGTTGATGGCGATCGTATCGACCGGTACAGGTCTCGACGAGGAAAGCGCCTGGTATGTGTCATCTCCGAAGCATGAATATATTCTTCTGAATAATATGGGCTATAAGGTGGATAACCACCTGTTTTATGAACCGTATTACGAGTATATCACCGTCGAGGATCTCTCGGGACGCGATGCCGGCGGATACTATTTCAATCTTGAACCTCTTTTACATGAATATTACCGTAAACATCCCGAAGATTACGGTGACGGTGACAGTGAAAGTGACGGCGATGACAGCGAGGATGGTGAAGATGACGAAATATCGGACGGAGCAGATTGATTATTCTTGATCCGGACGGTGAAAAATGCTGAAATTCACGCTTCCGTATACACGCCGTTCAGTGAACCAAGGGTGTGACGAGTAGTCTCTTTTCCCGGAATGTTCGAGAATCATCATGCCTCCGGGGCGAAGCAGTCCGCTTTCAAGTGCTTTAATTGCTACTTCGTCGAAATCAGGCATATCGTATGGTGGATCGGCAAATATGAAGTCGAACTGTGTTGTTGGTGATGCTATATAACGCTTTACATCTCCACGGATAAGATGTAATCCTTTTTCATTGAGTTCCGCCGCTACTTTTGCAATAAACTTCTGTTGGGTTGCAGACTTCTCTACTGCAGTCACTTCCGTTGCGCCACGTGAAAGAAGTTCGAATGTTATTGCGCCGGTGCCGGCGAACAGATCAAGAGCGCGGATACCTTCGATATCGATATTGTTCTCAATAACATTAAATATGTTTTCACGCGCGAAGTCCGTTGTCGGACGTGCTGTAATGTTTGCAGGCACTGTAAATCGACGTCGCCCGTATTTACCTCTGATTATTCGCATAGATAGAACTGTTTATTTTCTGGTAGTAAGTATTGCAGCTGTCAGATCAAACGGCAGACGCATGGCATCCCTGCCCATCATCAACAGGTCGGATGGGAAGATAGCGGGCAATACCTGATGCACGAATTTCCGTATGATCGATGCGGTATCCTCACGTAAAGGACTCTCACCCGCTAAAATAACCGGATCAGTATCAGGTGCAAGCTGCAATAAATTGCGCACTGCCATTATAAAATATGCGGCATCGTTAGCTCCGGAACATTTTACTTTGACAGCATGTATAAGTCGGTTGCGATCGAATACCAGCAATGTCACATCTTTGCAGTGGAACGTAGCATACATGCGTCGTGAATTTCCACCTGCGTTAAGTTTTGCAAAATAATTGATAAGAACTGCAATCGACGGTGTAATATGAATATCGTAAAAAGTACGGCGCAAGAAAGCTTCGGTTTCTATATCCATAGCTGACACCACTGATGCATTCGATGCTGTAGTAGAATAGAGAACTGCCGGAGTAAGAGTGGAAGGCAGCTCTTTACGTTCGGGATCTCCGTAAACGGTCGAGGCAAGCAGGTATGAAGCCTGATCGAAATTACACTCGTAGGGGACTGTAAGTGTAGAAGGTGTGTCGGTAAGAAAATCTATACGGTCAAAATCACTTACGAGTACATCATTGGAATAAATAATCTCTTCGATGGCCTTAAGCCGTGAAGGAGACGATTGATCCAAAGGAAAAGCTCTGTATACAAGTCCGTCAGGCGAGACTGCCGAATACAACAGGACATGCACTGCATCGTCAACGCGCATTGCCAACCGCCATAGATCCGGCCGATCAATCATGTCTCTCGTAAGCGGGGAGGAATCAGGTTTCATAACGATGCAAAAATAGTAAAAATGGCTGAAATAATGAATAAGGAATGTTAAAATGTTAATTTGAATATTTTGGGAATAATAAAATAGATTAATAAGAAAAAAAGAATTATCTTTGCAAGACTAATATTGTTCAATGTAGATTTTTGACATGTAGATAAAATTTTATCAATCAGATCAATCATAAAACAAACCTTATGCTAAAACCAATCAATTCTCTCGGCAAGCTGCTGATTGTCACCGCGCTCATTGGATATGGCGCTGTGCCATATGTGCTTCCGCCAGCCATGACTGCTCATGCTCAGACGGCAGCCCCGGCAACCGGTGTGGTTTACGACGAGCTTGATGAACCGATGATCGGTGCGTCGGTCGTTGTTGCCAGTGATCCGGCTAAAGGTGCCGCCACTAACATTGACGGTGAGTTCTCCATCAAGGGTGTGAAAATAGGTGACAAGCTGGTAGTAAGGGCGGTGGGATACTCCGAACAATCCGTAATATGGAACGGTACGCCGCTTACTATCAAGCTCGAACTTAATACACAGCAGCTTGATGAAGTCGTAGTGACTGCCATGGGTATCCAGCGTGAAGCAAAAACACTCACTTATGCTGCCCAGACCATTAAGAACGATGAAGTAACCCGTATCAAGGAGACAAACTTCATTAACTCGCTTCAAGGAAAAAGCGCTGGTCTGACCATTACCCCTAATAACTCAGGCGCAGGTGGTGGCGCCTCACGTATCGTATTACGTGGTTCCACCTCTATTCTCGGTACCAACCAGCCCCTTATCGTTCTTGACGGTGTTCCCTTGTCAAATGGTATGGGCTCACAGGTTGAAGACGGTATAGAATATGGAGGCGGTCGTTCGGGAGATGATCTTCTGTCGACAATAAATCCTGAGGATATCGAGAACATGACAATTCTTAAAGGTCCGAATGCAGCCGCACTTTATGGTTCTGCCGCAAATAACGGTGTAATCGTTATTACTACTAAGAGTGGTGCCGCAGGTTCGGTTCGTGTGGACATATCCAGCTCTACTTCGATTGACACTAAAGCAACTTATCCGCGTATACAGCAGGTATACGGACTATCGGGAAACAGCCAGTGGGCTGCCTGGGGGCCGAAAATCGGCACACGTACGGCTGATGAACTGGCTGCAGCTCCTTACTATCTGAGCAGCCCGCGGAATGCTGCCTCCGATTTCTTTAAGACCGGTGTGACTCTTAATAACGGTATTACAATCAACGGAGGTACGGAACTTACCCGCACATATTTCTCTTACAACAATACATACCAGACCGGTATGATACCCAATAACAGGTTTTCCCGAAATAATATCATGTTTAAGGAATCGTTCTCGCTCCTTAACAAACGACTCAATATTTCGACAACCCTCAATTGGATCCATCAGAAAACCGAAAATACGCCTATCGTAGGTAAGGCGTTGTCGGCTCTGTATGCATTGTACCGTACCCCGGCTGATATTGACATGCGGTATTTCAAAAACCATTATCAGCATCCAGGCACAATGGCAGATATAATCGTAAGTGATCCGCAGTTGGGTAACCGTAAACTTATCGGTCAGCCTGTTCAGACATGGTATTGGTATGACCAGTATCTGAATAACCCGTTCTGGGTTGCCAACATGTACGATGATGTGGTGAAGCGCGACCGTATAATGGCAAACGCGACTGTTGATTTTACAATATGGAAGAATCTTAAGGTTCAGTCTCGCCTCAGTGTCGACATGGTGCTTGATGACGGCCTCAATGAAGAATATGCGGGCATGAACCGTGTAGGTTTCGACTATGTGGGCGGTCGTTACTATTCGAGCCATTCACGTACAAGCGATGTATATAATGACTACATGGCTACATGGAACGACCGTTTTGCTGACAAGTATGATGTTAATATCGCACTTGGCGGTAACTGGACACGTAATTTCAGCCGTTCAACCTCGATTTCCACGAACATTGATACAGCAGGTGTTCCCAATGCTTTTGTTCCACAGAATAACAAGCATGTACGCCCGAACAACCCTAATGGATCGGCAACAGGAGCAAGTGACTCGTGGGATTACACTGACTGGTCAGCCGCAGTTTTCGCAACTGCTTCAGTTGGTTTCAACAACACGGTTTATGTAGACGGAAGCTACCGTCTTGAATGGGCGCAGTCTTTCCAGCAGTTCACTAACGGTAAGGACTACAAATCGTTTGATTACTATTCAGCTGGTGTTAATGTGCTTCTTGACAAAATCATTCCCCGTGTTGACTGGCTGGATCAGTTGAAATGGCGTGGAAGCTGGTCGGTAGTAGGTAACCCTATCCCTAATACTATGTTCGGTCGTCAGTCACTCAACTTCTCGACCGGAGTCATCAATCCTACACCACCGCTCTTCGATGATCCGAAGCCAGAGACCACAACTTCGTTTGAGACAGGTCTTGACGTATGGTTGTTCAACAACAAGTTTAATTTCGACCTTACGTATTACAACTCGACTCTGCGTAATCAATTCATGTACATTACTACTGCCAATGGCGAATCGAAACCTGTCAACACCGGTAAAATCCGTAACTACGGTATCGAATTCTCCGCTGGTTATCGCTGGGCTATCAATCGTGATTGGAGCTGGACATCCAATTTCAACATAGCATGGAATGACAATAAGATTCTTGAAACTTATCAGACCGGTACCGAGGCGCCTTATACATATACACGTGGTACGAAAGCATTCCAGATCAAGTATCTTGAAGGCGGTAAGTATGGTGACATTTATGTGAATTCATTCGCTCGTAACGAGGATGGCTCTATCAAGATCACCGGTGAACGCAATGGTGTAATTGATCTTGAAAATGCCATGCCTCAGATGGATACCCGTTATGAGACTAAGGTAGGTAATACAACTTCACCTGTTACCCTCGGATGGAACAATACAGTTACTTGGAAAAATCTGACGCTCTATTTCCAAATTGACGGTCGTGTAGGGGGTAAGGTGATGTCTCTTACTGAACCGGATCTTGATCTGTTCGGTCTTTCACAGCGTACAGCTGACGCACGTATGTACGGTGAACAGGTTGAGCAAGGTGGCAAGATTTTTACTGTGGTACCTCTTCCCGATGGGACTGGACGTAAAATATCAGTAGAAAATTACTACACCACTATCGGTTCTAACCCGATGGAGGATCACGTTTACAATGCGACAAGCTTCCGCATGCGTGATATTTCGTTGAGCTACCTGTTCCCCAATCTTCTGGGTAATAATAAGGCGCTCACCGCACAGTTCGCTGTTAAGAACGCATTCTTCCTTTATAAAGACAGCCCGGTGGATCCGGATATTTCCGTATCTGCAGCAAACGGCTTCTCGGGTATCGACTGTTATGCGCTCCCGACCGTTCGTAGCTATGTGCTGACACTGAAGCTCAACTTCTAATCATTCAAAACCACGACAATCAGACATGAAGTCAATTAATACAATCAAAGCTCTGGCAGGTGGCGCAGTTCTTTTTGCCGCCGGTATGCTCTGCAGTTGCGGGGATCATTTCCAGCCCGACTATCCCTGGATGATTGGTCAGGCGGGAGGTAACAATAATAATGACTCCGACGGTCCGGTACCCCCTGAAAATCTGGAAGTACTCGAAGGCGAGCTGAAAGGTGCCATTCCGTTCATGATCAATTATTCTCATGAACCTACCGGAACATGGGCACCACACAAGTATCAGTATTACCGTACGAACAGTATCGACGGTTATGCCGGATACTGGACTCCTACAAAAGCTACATTCTCTTTCGGAGGACCGCTCCCCAATCTTTATACCTATCCCAATGACTATCTGGGAGGTCCGAGCGATAACCAGATATTCACTACATCATGGTCAGCAATTCACTATGCCGAAGATATGGGAATGCCTGCATGGAAGGCGATAGCTCTTATTATTCAGGCATATTCAGCACATGAGATTGTGGATTTCTATGGTACAATGCCTTTGACAGCGTGGCGTAAACGTGATACTACTCCGCCGCTCCACTATGAACGTGGTGACTCTGTATACATGCAGCTGTTCCGCGATCTTGATGAGGCGAAGGCTATTCTTCGCGAGACGCAGCCGACGGCAGCCGATCTCGGTCGTATCGAGGATTTTGATCAGAAGAAAACCATCTCGCAGGGCGATTATACACGGTGGATAAAATTTGCGAACTGTATTCAGCTCCGTATGGCAATGAATATCGTAAAATGGGATCCGGCATATGCACAGAACCGTGCTGAAGCTGCTGTTGCTGACGGTGTTCTTACTGCCGACGAACTTGACCTCGGTTATTATCATGATACTTCTGACTGCTGCCTGTACTTCATATGCAATACATGGCATGACATACGCGTAGGCGCTTCCATCGAGAACATTCTAAAACATTTTAACAGCCCGCTGCTCAATCTGTGGTTCGATGGTAACTCCTATGCGATAACCGACCGCCAGACCAGCCTTATTACTCCTTCAGGTTCCGGTGTATTCGGTATCCGTGCCGGTATAAATATGCTTAATCTTAACGTTACCGGAAAAGATAAAGGCGGGTATGGTCCTTTCGGCTGTCTGTCCGGAAATTTCCGTTACATGCATCAGGACTTCTTTAAGCGTGCCGAAGCTTATATGCTTCGTGCCGAAGGTGCTCTCCGTGGTTGGGCTATGGGGGGAACTGCCAAGGAGTTCTATGAAACTGCAATCCGCATTTCTATGATAGATAACGGAGTGGAGGATGAACAGGCTATAGAAGATTATATCAATCAGGAGGATTGCCCGCGTGTCGACTATGAAGATCCGTTCAACTCGCAGCACAATATTCAGGGTCGTGTACTTTGTAATGTGAAGTGGGACGATAATGATTCACAGGAACTCAAACTTGAAAAAATTATTACCCAGAAGTACATTGCCAACTTCCCGATGGGTGCCGAGGCGTGGACCAACTTCCGTCGTACGGGATATCCGCGTCTGTTCCCTCCGTATCTTAACGATATGCCGGGTGTTGATACGGAACTTCAGATACGCCGTATTCCCGCTGTAAGAAATACCGATAACTATCTTGAGATCGCTTCTATGACCGAAGCTCTTGAAGGAGAAGCCGAGAATGCCGGTGTGCGTGTGTTCTGGGATATTCCTACTGAAGAGCGTGGTGAGGTGTTCCCCGAGAATGGTTTCCAGCTCGTGATACCTAAAAACTTCTAATCAATTCCACGATCAAGATTTATGAAACTTTATAAAAATCTCTTGTTGTCGCTTGCAGTAACCGGATCGGTTGCCACATTCAGTTCCTGCGACGAAGAAGCGACTCTTGACGGTGCCAATGTGGTGTACATCGAAGTCACACCATCTGACATTAGCCTGACTTTGGGCGATACCATTCCTTTCAGCGCTGTTGTCACAAATGAAAGTGGCAAGGTGATCGACACACCCGTTAAATGGTCGCTCACTTCTGACGGGGTTGCCAGGATAATCGGTGATACAGCCCTGGTAAGCGTTCCGTTCAATAATCTTACCGATGTGACGAAGCAGACCAATCTTCGCGCCGAACTGAGCAATGGTAAATATGCCCTTGCCAAAGTCCTCGTCACCAGAGGCACTCCACGTGGCGTGATGCCGGTTGACACTGCCGGAGTTTACATGGAGCAGAAATCAAGCTACATGATCTCTCACGACACTGTTGTCTTCCGTGTTGAGCCACGTGAGGCTCTTATTGATTACGCGCCTGAATTCTCGATTGAAGGTGAAGGTCTGGAAGCTTATCCCGAGAATCCTATGCGTGTAAATGCTGAAGCTGGTACTGTTACTATCCACTATTCGGCGGCCCGCAAAGCAGGAAAAGGAACCATTTCGGTTTCGGTAGGTTCTAATGCTGGAAAAATGACAGGTGTTTGCAACATAGTTATGCTTCCTCCAATTGAGGGCGCAACTTTCTATGGTCCTGAATTTGCCGGTATGCCTTATATCGATACCCGTCCACCTTGTCATACTTTACGTATGTACTATTCCAATATTTATAACAAGACTCTTGATATAAATCAGGAAGATACCGTGCGAGTAGCCGTCAATGTACAGACTGGAGCGCTTGAGGATATACGTGAGGCCATCACTTCGTATGAATGGCGTGTAGTTTCAGGTTCGAATGTACTTGTAACAGGCATGTACGAAGAAATATTCGAGGGGCATGGCTTTGATGCTGTTCTTGTAGTCCGTTCAGGAATCGAGGAAGGTGAATGTACTTTCCAGTGTCTGACAAGCACCGATACTCTCAATGCTGTCTACACAGTATATAATTATAAAGAACGTTTCCCTGTTACAAAAGTATATACCGACTCAACCGAGGTTCATCTTGTTGCCGGTTCTCGTGCTATTATTTCGACATTTACCGATCCGATGTCATCATACGGCTATCAGAAACCTGTTGTAACAATCGCAGATCCCGAAATAGGCAGTGTTGGAGAATATGAAGGCAATCAAATTCCTATCTATGGACTGAAAGCAGGTGAGACCGAAATACTTGTAACTTCGTACGGAATCGTTCACCGTGTGCCGTTATATGTAAGCGAAGGCGTTACATCGGTAACTCTCGACGGAAGCAATAAACTGGCATTCTTTGTCGGCGAGACTGTTGAGTGGAAAGTCAATGTAAATACACCCACCGGTGAGATCAACAAATATCCGGTATCGTGGACAACGAGCGATCCTAATATTGTAATTGCTGGTCCGAATGAGAACGATGTGAACTCAGGTATCCTTACCGGTATAGCTCCCGGTGTTGCAGAACTTCAGGCATATGTTCTTGATAAGCGAAGTGACACACGTAAAGCGACTGTAGTGGAGTCATTCACTGATCTCACATTGACCGAGGATATGCTTAATCTGGATGACGCGGCTCTGTTTACATCTGATGACGGCAAGACATATCTCCAGATTCCTTCATCTATGGCATCGGATGATTATCAATACAATAATGCTGCCGTTACCTTCCCGTTTGAGTACACTACACTTGACGAGGTTGTAGGAACACATTCTATATCCGGTGAAGCTGGCTACGGTGAGTTTGACGGTGCTACTGCCGCTCTTGTTTCCGGTACATTGACTGTCGCTGATGCCGGTGACGGAATGGTATCCATAACCATGAATCTCGTATTCAATGTGCCCGGTCTCGGTGATATTCACTTGAGAGCAAACAATCTTGTCATCCAGCAGTGGCTTGACTGATCCTGAATAATAATGGATTACCGTTGTCGGTTTGATGACGGTAATCCTAAAAGTATATCAACCAATTAGTAATAATCAAAAACCCAAGAAAAACAATCTCTCATGAAAAGCAAATTTTATCTTTTCGCCGGAGTGGGTCTTTTAGCTTTCAGCAGCTCAGCGCAGTCGCTTAAAACCGACTATATCCAGTGGCCTGAAAGCGGAAGCTTTCCCACCTATGTCAAGGACTGGAAGCCCGGTGAGGCTTTGTTCGAAGATGAGAACTTCTTCATCTCTCGTGTGAAAGCCAAACCTCTGATCGCTCGTAATGTCGCATTACAGGTGAACAAAAATATCACTGACGACAACGACAAGCGTGTAATTATGTGGGTACCTATAGGTAATACCAATTTAGGTGGTGTGCATACTGATGCTCTTCCTACCGGTATGTACGATTCCGAGGCATTCTCTTACTGGAGCTATGTAGATCATTTCGGTGACTGGACTTCACCGCACGGATGGGTACCTGGTGGATTTGCTGACGCGGCACACAAACACGGTACAGCAGTTTCAGGTGTTGCATCCATACCTTGGGGATCTATCAATGATTCGTGGAAACAGTCGTTACAGAATCAGAATAATCTTGATAAGGAAAAAGTTGCAAAATTCCTTTATTTCCATGGCGTAAACGGTCTTGGTTATAATTCTGAGTTCTATGCCCAGAATACACTTGTGAAAGGTGTCCGTGATCTTCATGAGTATCTTTACAAGTGGATGGCTGACAAGGATCCTATCTTCGAGAATGTATGGTATGACGGAACTGATGACAACGGTAACATATCGTTTGACAATGGTCTCGGCAATCACAACCAGCTCACTTTCGGTGATGGTGAAAACCGTCGTTCATCATTGTTCTTCAACTATAACTGGTGGCGTACAGGTCTTCTTGACAACTCGGTAACTAATGCCCGTAACCTTGGTCGCAATTCGTTTGAGCTTTATGCCGGTTGTAACATGCAGGGTGGTGATCCGAGCTTCGGATATACAGTTTTGAAAGATCTTCCGATATCAATCGGTTTCTGGGGCGCACATGATTTCAATTATCTTTGGGCTCCACGTTCAAAGTACGGTTCTACTCCGGAATCAATGCAGAAGACATATCAGATGAATCTTGAGTATTGGTTCACAAATGGTCACCGTAATCCTGCCGATGCAATGGATGTATATGATACCGGCCTACTTGCTCCTAATGAAAAATGGTTTGGTATATCAGCATACAAATCGGCTCGTTCAACGCTTGGCTGGGATCTGACCGACGAACCTTTCGTAACTTACTTCAATCTTGGTAACGGTCGTTTCTTTAATCTTGAAGGCGAACGTCAGAACGACCGTGAATGGTATTCAATCGGTATTCAGGACTACATGCCTACCTGGCGCTGGTGGTTCTCTTCTACTTTGCTCGGCAATACTCCCGAAGATGTCCCTGCAGAAGGTCTGACTGCTGAATTTACATGGGATGACGCATGGTTCGGTGGTTCATGTCTGAACATCAAGGGATCTACAGCCGACGAATATCTGCATCTATTCCGTACTCAGTTCGGTCTGAAGAGCGCCGATGTCATCACTGTACGCTACAAGGTACTCGGTGGTAAGGGTAATGTTAATCTCGCACTTTCAAATATCGGTGCAGAATCAACCCTCGTACGTGAAAACCAGCTTAAGCTGCTCACAGCAACTGACGAAACCGATTCTGACGAATGGGTAACCAAAACATTCAAGATCTCCGGTCAGCTTGCATCATTCAACAACAAGCAGCTTGCTCTCGTGGCACTTCACTTCACTGATGCAGAGAATCTGAATATCCTTCTTGGCGAATTCTCTATCACACGCGGCACTTACGCTACCCCGGTGGCTCCTGTCATCACTTCTGTGAAGTATCTCGCTTACAATAATAAGGGCGTTGATGCAAAGGTAATCTTCAATATGCCGAACAACAAGGCAGCCGATGAACCCTGCTATAACAGTGACGTGAATGCTTCAATGTTCCGTATCTACACTCAGCAGGAGGGTCAGGAACCGGTACTTATGGGTGCATCATCATCATGGGCACATATCGTATATCAGGCTCCGGTAGCTTCAGACGGTGCTACCCGTATGCGTGTAGGTGTTCAGGCTGTCAGCCTTGATCATAAGAGTGCAAGCGATATCGTATGGAGTGAATATAGCGAACTTCCCGCTTACGAGTATGATTCTTCAATCCAGATTAATAAGCCTGCCATCAAACCTAACGAGGCATTTGAAGTAAGTTTTGTTGATCCGAAGCAGGAAGCTACTACGT
The DNA here is from genome assembly GCA_964555405.1 of uncultured Bacteroides sp. Taxonomy (GTDB): domain Bacteria; phylum Bacteroidota; class Bacteroidia; order Bacteroidales; family Muribaculaceae; genus Paramuribaculum. The sequence continues at coordinate 12,652 of CAZKSF010000014.1, read as the reverse complement.
GGCAGCTCTTCAATACAGCCGGTGAAAAACTTGCAGAACAGGAAGGCACAGCTCTCGTTATGGAGAATGGTCTGCCGGAAGTTGGCGGTTACGATGTGGTTGTATTTGCCGGAACTTCTCAGGAACGCCGTTACGCATGGTTCGTTCAGGTATCTGACTTCGACAAGGGTGCTGTTCCTGAAATCAAGACTCTGACTATAAACGGTAATGACGTTGACAGTGAAGGTGAGATAACTCTCGAACAATGTAACACTGTTGCTCTCGGCTATACAGGTCGTGAGGCTGACGGTATCGGTTCTCGCGGTATCCAGATCAATCAGGGCTTTGTCGGTGTTCCTGTTGGTGATGTAACAGTTGGCGGCAACACTATTACCGGTGCTGCAATCGATCCTCTGACTTCGTTCGGTGCAGCAGCCTGGATTAAGTTTGATCTGCCGAAGGGCGAGGATACCTCTCTCTTCCAGATTGAAAATCGTGCCGGTTCATGGCCTGCAAATAACTGGGGTTGGTGCTGGTTCATGATCACCGAGGAAGGTAAGATCAATATCCGTTTCCGTGGTACTTCACTTGAGCTTGGATATTACTATGACGATGCTTATGTAACTCCGGGCGCATGGACTCACGTTGCATTCTCGTTCGAATATGTTGATTCGAAGTTTAACTTCCGCCTCTTCATAAACGGTGTTGAAAAAGAATGTTATCTGTATGGTGAGGCCGGTGGCGGCGGTGTAATGCCTTCACTCGAAGGTCCTGCTCAGCCTATCGATCACCTCTATGCGATTACTCAGAAGACCGACTGGCTGTCGTTCGGCGGTGGCCGTGGCTCATCACCTCTCTACAATGATGGTGTTATCGATGATCTCGTAATCTGGGATAGCGCTGTTACCGTTGAGGATGTTAAGTTAGCTATGGATGGTTTCGGTGAAGTTCTTCCTGACAATGTAATGTCGTTCTGGTCATTCGAAGATGACGCCGACGAAGTGACAAACTGTTTCGTAGCTAAGGGTAAAGTTCCTGCAATGGCTTCACAGTTCGGTCTTGTACAGGGCTCAGGCGAAGGTCAGGCAACTCAGACTCCGCAGGCTCCGATTTATGAATCAGGCTGTCCGTTCATCCCCGGATCTGCTTATCCTGTTGTGACTGTTCCGACCTGGTCAGGCAAGAAGGCACGCATCACCGGAGCTTCCGGATCTGATGTCGAAGGTAAGGCAGACGTTTCGTTCACCGGTGAAGGCGACTATACAGTGACTCTGAAACTTTCTAACTCTCACGGTAGTGACTCTCGCACTTATCCTGTGATTGCGGTTACAACCGGTATTGACGACATTGCAGCTGATGGCTCTATCACTGCATACACCGTACAGGATGCTGTAATCGTTGAATTTGCTGAAGCCGGTGATTATGTTGTTACCGTTTATGATCTGAGTGGTGCAGTCGTTAACACTAAGGCAGCTTCTGTAAACGCATTCGACAACATGACAATCGGTGTAGGTGCTGACGGCATCTACCTGGTTAAGGTTGTACGCGGCGCAGAAACACTCCGCACATTCAAGCTGATCAAGCGCTAAAAAAATTCTTTGATATCAAATTAAATCCCGCATTTCCGGAATCCCCCGGAATGCGGGATTTTTTTCTTATCTTTGTGATGAATATTAAACACCATCTGATAATGATAAGAAATATCTTTTTTTTATGTGTGGTTGCCGCTGCCTTGTCGTTTTCATCATCGGCAAAGACGGTGGTGTACAATGTCAAGCCGGTGAACGGTGATGCAACCAAGGCTATCCAGACGGCGATAGAGAAGGCGCGTAAGCATGGTGGAAAAAATCAGGCTGTAATACGTCTTCAGCCGGGTGAGGTTTATAATCTTTCAAGAAAGGCTGCTACACCACTGCTTTATCATGTTTCCAACACTACAAGTGTCGATGAAAACCCTGTTGCGGTAAAACACATCGGAATACTTATTAAGGACATTGATAACATTGTTATCGATGGTCAGGGCGCTACCTTGCGCACTCATGGTGAAATGACTCCTTGGGTTATAGATGGATGTACTGATGTAATACTCACAAATCTGAATATCGAGGCGGCTGATCCTTCTGTGCCTGAAATGACCGTAACGGATGTTGATTCCAAGTCGATTACAGCACGTGTTCATTCAAGTTCATCTTATCGTCTCGATAACGGCAAATTGTATTGGACCGGTGAGGGATGGGAGTTCACCGATGGTATCGCTCAGATTTATTATCCTGAAACCGGGGTAACGTTGCGTACAGGTTCGCCGGTAGTGGATGCGGTATATGTCGAAGAACTCGAACCCGGTGTACTGAAATTTAACTACTCCCGTCAGCCTGAAGCGAAACCGGGAGATGTTTATCAGATGCGTCATTCATATAGAACTGAAGTTGCCGGTTTTATCAACTGCAGCCAGCGTGTAAAACTTTCAGATCTCAATCTGCACTTTATGGGTAATTTCGGTATAGTTGCCCAGACAAGTACAAATATCACATACAGCAATGTGAATTGTGAACCGGACAGTACTTCAGGCAGAACTTGTGCCGGTTTTGCCGATTTCTTCCAGGTGTCGGGTTGCCGTGGGTTAGTGGATATAAAAAATTGCCGGTTCAATGGTTCACACGACGATCCGATTAACGTTCACGGTACACATCTCCGTATTACAGACTGGGGCGACGGTCGTAAACTCACTGTAACATACATGCATCCGCAGACTTTCGGATTTCAAAGTTTCTTTGCCGGTGACACTGTGGAGGTAGTCAATCCAAAGACACTGCTTCCGGTTGCCACTGCAAAAGTTGTAGCTGCCGGAATGATTGATGATTACAACATCGAGCTTCTGCTTGACCGTACTCTTACTCCGCAAGTGTGCGAAATAAAGAATGCGGTAGTGGAAAATATCAGTTGGACTCCCACCGTAAATATCACAGGATGCAGATTCAGCGCAACGCCCACGCGTGGTATTCTCATAACTACCCGACGCCCGGTGCTGATTGCAGACAACATATTTGACCGGACGCCTATGGCTTCGATACTGATTGCCGACGATGGCAGAAGCTGGTACGAGTCAGGGCCTGCAACAAATGTTACTATCCGTGACAATCAGTTTATTGATTGTTCTCTTCCAATTATACAGATAGCGCCTGAGATATCGGAATACAACGGACCTGTCCATAGCAATATCCTGATTGCCGGTAATCTTTATGAATTCAGTGCCCCACGTCGCGGCTCACTTATTTCAGTACGTGCCACAGATGGTGTGACAATAACCGGCAACAGATTGGTATCTCCTTCATATATGCCTCAATCCGTTACTCTCGAAGATTGTCTCAACATAGTAGTTGAGGAGTAAATATTGTACCTGAAACTGATACTGATCCCGGAAACCCGGGATCAGTTGTTTATCTTAAGACTCATGGCATTCAGCTTACGGTAAAGATCCAGAGCGTACACATCGGTCATACCGGATATGTGGTCAAGAACAGCCTGAATCTTGCCGTAAAGCGAAGGTGCCGTAATGTCGTATTGCTGCGGAACTTTTGACAGTAACAGTCGTGAATAATTCAGCTCCGGATGACGGACTGCATGAATAAACCGTTCGAGAAGGAACGTAATAATCCGGTTGCCCGCAAGTTCGATGTCAACTACATCCGGCGCGGTATATATTTTTTTAAATGACAGTTCCGTACATTTCTGATAACCGTTGCGTGGAAGTTCCGGTATATGGGACAGCAGTGGACCGGAAAGTTCTCCGGAGAGAATTTCCTGTTCACGTTCAATGAATGTTGCGGCACATGTTTCGACCAGGACACCCACCACACACGAACGCATGTAGGCAAGTTTTTCGTTAGGGTCATCCAGGTGTGACATGGCGCGGCGGCGCCGCTCCCGGGAGTCTTCATCGAAAAATCCGAGCAGATGACCGATAGCCTCATCCGTGGTTATCAGCTTCAGCTTGTGGGCATCCTCAATATCCATCACTTCATAGCAGATGTCATCGGCAGCCTCTACAAGATAGACCAGCGGATGCCGCGCATACCGCACTGTCCCTTCAGGTGAAGCAAGTCGTTTCATCCCGAGTGTGTCGGCAACACGTTGAAAGTCGTCATGTTCCGATTCAAAAAAACCGAATTTATTACGATCGCCCGCAAGATTCGATCCGAACGGATACTTGACAATTGAGGCGAGAGTGGGGTAGGTCATAGCGAATCCCCCGGGACGACGTCCTTTAAACCGATGGGTCAGCAGACGGAAAGCATTTGCATTGCCGTCGAAATGTGTGAGATCGCACCATTGTTCTTTCGACAATTCCGCTGACAGTCGGGCACCTTGACCTTCGCTGAAGAAAGTGGAGATTGCCATTTCGCCTGAATGTCCGAAGGGGGGATTGCCCAAGTCATGCGCCAGGCAGGCAGCGGCTACTATATCACCGATAGCATCGATTTTTACAGCAGTTTCAGTGCCTGCGTGACGTTCACGAAGCTGGAGTGCAACCTCATTAGCCAAAGAACGTCCCACACATGCTACTTCAATACTGTGAGTGAGTCGGTTATGTACGAATATACTGCCCGGGAGAGGAAACACCTGGGTCTTATTCTGAAGCCGTCGGAAAGGAGAGGAAAACACCAGACGGTCATAGTCGCGTTGAAAGTCACTGCGTATACCCGGCTTAGGCTCTGAATAGTCTTCAAGCCCGAAGCGTACATCGGATATTAGTTGATTCCATTCCATAATAATGCGAAATTAGTGATTATCGTCCGTTTTTTGTTAAAGTATATAGTGAAAAAACGTTTCTTTGCAAAAAAAAGCCATGTTTAGTTGTTATTCTTCGATATAATAACTAATTTTGTATTCAAATAGTAACTTCAATTTTTTACACCGTGTATAAGTAATCCCGGGCATTAGGCTCAGCCACTGCGGCCGAGAGGTCCATCGATGGCATTCGGGGTGAATTGTCCAGGGATTTAAATTTAGAAAAACGAAATTTTCATTACAACCGAAAACAGACAGATATGGAAAGCGAAGAGAAGAAGACCAAGCGTCCGCGTATCGGAGAACGACGTGCCGCTGCTACCGACTTTAGTGATTCACGTCAGCCATTACAGCAACCGTCAGAATATACCCAAAATTCAAATGAAGCTTCATCGGTCAGCGACTATCAGGAAGCTCGTCCGCAAAGCAATTACCGTCAGAACTATCAGCAGCGCCCATATAACGGTGGCGCTCGGCAGCAAGGGGGTTACAATCGTTATAACAATCATCATAACGATGGTGGTTATCAGCGTCGTCCATACAATAATGCACCTCAGTCATCTTCATACGAACAGTCTGATGAACAGCAGGAGCAGCATTCGACCTACGGACACCAGCAGGGGTATACTCCCCGTTACCAGCAGGGTGGCTACAACAGCAACCGTCAGCAGGGCGGTTACAACAACAACCGTCAGCAGGGCGGCTACAACAGCAACCGCCAGCAGGGCGGCTACAACAGCAACCGTCAGCAGGGCGGCTACAACAACAACCGCCAGCAGGGCGGCTACAACAGCAACCGTCAGCAGGGCGGCTACAACAGCAACCGTCAGCAGGGCTACAACAACCGCCAGCAGGGTGGCTACAACAACCGTCAGCAGGGTGGCCGCCGTCAGCAGCCCCGACAGAATCAGTTTGGAATGCCTCAGGGCGGAAAAAGCTTTACTCCGCGTCCCAAGCGCATTGAGTACGAAATGCCGCTTCCCGATCCTAATGAACAGATTCGCCTGAATAAATTCATGGCTAATGCCGGTATATGCTCTCGTCGTGAAGCGGATGAGTTTATCCAGCAGGGACTGGTGACCGTCAACGGTAAGGTAGTCACCGAACTCGGAACAAAGATATGTCACAGCGATACAGTGGAATATCAGGGCAAGGTGGTTACGCTCGAAAGCAAGTGTTATGTACTTCTTAACAAACCTAAGGACTGTGTGACAACAAGTGATGATCCGGGAGAGCGTCTCACTGTGATGGATCTCGTGAAAGGCGCTTGTGACGAACGAATCTATCCCGTAGGTCGTCTCGACCGCAATACCACCGGTGTACTCCTGCTCACCAATGACGGTGATCTCGCATCGAAGCTCACCCATCCCAAGTATGTAAAGAAAAAGATCTATCATGTGTGGTGCGATAAGGATATCAGCGAAGATGATATGCAGCGTATCGCGGATGGCATAGAACTTGAGGACGGTCCGATTCATGCTGATGCTATCAGCTACGCTACTGAAACCGACCGCAATCAGGCAGGTATTGAAATCCATTCCGGTCGCAACCGTATTGTACGCCGAATATTCGAAAGCCTCGGTTATCATGTAACCAAGCTTGACCGTGTATATTTTGCAGGACTTACCAAAAAGAACCTCCCGCGCGGTCGTTGGCGTTATCTTACCCAGGAAGAGGTCAATTTCCTCAAGATGGGATCTTTTGAATAATCAGTCATAATAGAAGAAATGAAACGAACTAAAATAGTGGATCTGTTTGATCCTGCGCTCATCGATACTGAAGTATGTGCCAAAGGTTGGGTTCGTACCCGCCGCGGTAACAAACATGTGCAGTTTGTTGCACTTAACGACGGTTCGACCATACGCAATATCCAGATTGTATTCGATATGAGTCGTTTTACCGATGAGCAGCTCAAGCCTGTCACCACCGGATCAAGTATCTGTGTGACCGGTAGGCTTGTAGCCTCTGCCGGTAAAGGACAGACCGTTGAGATACAGGCTGATACTCTTGAGGTTTACGGTACGGCTGATCCCGAAGCATATCCGTTACAGAAGAAAGGGCACACACTCGAATTCCTCCGCGAAAAAGCGCATCTGCGTCCGCGTACCAATACATTCGGTGCCATTCTGCGTGTTCGTAGCGCACTTGCATTCGCAATCCATAAGTTCTTCAATGAGCGTGGATTCTTCTACCTGCATACTCCACTGATTACAGCAAGTGACTGTGAAGGAGCCGGCGCAATGTTCCAGGTTACCACACTCGATCTTAATGAACTTCCCAAGACAGAGGATGGACGTGTTGATTTCTCTGCCGATTTCTTCGGTAAACCCACTGCACTTACTGTAAGCGGACAGCTCGAAGGTGAGTTGGGAGCTACCTCTCTGGGAGCTATCTACACATTCGGTCCTACTTTCCGTGCCGAGAACAGCAACACGCCCCGTCACCTTTCGGAATTCTGGATGATCGAGCCCGAAGTCGCTTTCAACGACATAAACGACAACATGGATCTTGCCGAGGATTTCATCAAATACTGTATAAAGTATGCCCTTGACCATTGTCGTGAAGACATAGAGTTCCTTGCCGAGCATTATGACAAGGATCTTATTCCCCGTCTTGAATCGGTGCTTGCCACTGATTTCGTGCGACTGACTTATACCGAAGGTGTGAAGATTCTTGAGGAATCGGGACATAAATTTGAATATCCGGTTTATTGGGGCGCAGATCTTCAGAGCGAACACGAGCGTTACCTTGTAGAACAGCATTTCAAACGTCCGGTTATTCTTACCGATTATCCCGCAGAGATCAAGGCATTCTATATGAAGCAGAACGATGACGGAAAGACTGTCCGTGCCATGGATGTTCTGTTCCCTGCAATCGGAGAGATTATCGGTGGTTCGGAGCGTGAGGAAAACTTCGATAAACTTAGCCGCCGTATTGAGGAACTCAATATCCCTATGAAGGATATGTGGTGGTATCTTGACACTCGTCGTTTCGGCACGGTACCCCATTCGGGCTTCGGACTCGGTTTTGAACGTCTGGTGCTTTTCGTGACGGGCATGACAAACATTCGCGATGTCATTCCCTTCCCGCGTACCCCGAAAAATGCTGAATTCTAGTAAGCGATAATCGAAATATCAATGCCCCGGAAAGTTGATCACCGTCACACTTTCCGGGGCATTGTTGTATCTATCGCTAAACGAAGGTTTAGACAGCAGCTATACGGGCGATATATTTGCCGATTATGTCGAATTCGAGATTTACTGCCGAACCCAGGCTTATGGCATTGAAATTCGTATGTTCGAAAGTATACGGGATAATAGCAACCCGGAACGAGTCGGGTTCTGAATCACAGACGGTCAGGCTCACACCGTTGACGGCAACCGACCCTTTCTCAACGGTCACATAACCCTGGCGTTGCATATCTTTGGACGCATGATAGCTGAATTTAAAATAGGTACTGCCATCAACTTCGGTTATTTCAGTACATTCGGCGGTCATGTCGACGTGTCCCTGAACAATGTGACCATCCAGTCTGCCATTCATAACCATGCAACGCTCCACATTCACGCGGTCACCAACAGCGAGTGAGCCGAGGTTTGACCGGTCAAGTGTCTCCTGAATTGCTGTGACGGTGTAGGTTCCGTCATCGCTTATCGCTACCACAGTGAGACATACACCGTTGTGCGCTACACTTTGGTCAATCTTGAGTTCCGATACGAATGAGCACCGGAGGGTGATATGGAGGTTACCTCCTTCGCGACGCAGACCGGTGACGGTAGCTGCCTCTTCTACGATTCCTGAAAACATATTAAATTGAGGTTAAATAATTATTGTGCAAATAATGAAGCCGATGCTGTAAGCAAGCATCAGCACAGCTGTCATTCCCAGACATGGATTAAGTTTCGGACCTTTGCGGGAACATATCAGTCCAAGCACTAACGCATGGCATATCAGGTATAGTATAGGCACCGCACAGCACCATAACGGTAGTTGCAGCCATGTGGGCAACATGAACCCGACAGCGAGCACCCCGTTGGTCAGATACATGGCAGCCATTGCAGGTCGCCCAAGCAGTACGGCGAGAGTGCGTTTACCTACCGCCTTGTCATCGTCCCTATCACGGTAGTTATTTACTATTAATACATTAGCGCCCATAAGTCCTATGGATATTGAAGCTGCCGCAACAACGATATTCCAGCTCCCTGCCTGAAGCCAGTATGTGAAATTAACCGGTATCAGTCCGAAAAAAATCATTACAGCTACTTCTCCGAGTCCGTTACGCGACAATGGGAAAGGTCCCGCGCTATAGGCGAACACTCCGAGTGCGATAGCCACTCCTACTCCTGTCAACCACCATCCACCGTATGCAATCAGTCCGCAACCTACAGCGCAAGCGAGCGCGAGAGTGACGAATGTTGCCCGTTTCATAGCTTCCGGAGTAATGTCACCTTCGGTCACTCCACGTCTTGGACCATCGCGTCCCACTTTGTCAAGACCATCACGATAATCGTAATATTCGTTGGCAAAGTTAGATGCTATCTGGGCAAGAACGGCAAATAAAAGACACAGAATAGCGGGCATTATACGGAATGTGTGGTACAGGCACGCATATCCGGTACCTGTTATCACACCGGCTACAGATACCGGCAGAGTGCGTAGCCGCATTGCCTCAATCCATGCGGCAGTGGCGCCGCGTTTTCCGGCTGCTGTATTAATGTTTTCGGTCATTGCTTTTTGGCGTGTCGGTATTTCGGTTTTGATTTCTTATTGAAAAACTTTTTTTTCTCAGGTTGTGGAGCCACTGTGGCTTCCACCGGCGTTCCTGCCGGAGTGAGTCCGAAACATTTCAGTATGGCATTGCGCATACGGTCGGCGGCAGGTGAATCAGTTCGGAGTATCTGGAGGATTTTCAATATATATTCATCCTTATTGCGTAACCCGCAAAGTTCAGCCACATTGCTTGAGGGGATCATTGATTTTTGATTGAACACGCGGAGTACGGCGTCATAATCGCCGCTCCGGACATAAGATCCGAATTCCGACATATATTTTTCATACAGTCCCCGTGGATTCAGTTCGGTTGTGATCTGCCGGATATGTCGTTCCAGCATGTCGATATCCGAAAATCTTCCGTCCGTACGGTATTCCATGAAACGTTTCACCCTGTGACGTGTATGCTGGAGAGCCTGTGATGCCATAGAAGTTTTGAACAGAGCCAAAATAGTGTGGCGTACTTTGTTAAATATCTTGTCTTCCGATCGTCCGCACTCCGTTGCTACTGTGCGAATCACTTCTTCGAGCATAAGAATATTCTCAATCTCCGCAACTTCCGGAACGAAAATTTTCTTACGCCGCAAATAGCTGACTTCTCCCGCATCGCGTCGGTCGCGGTCGACAATGCCGTGGCTGTCAAGATGATGAAAGGCTGCAAGATCGTTAAACGACCGGGTTGCTTCAATCACTTTGTTACAGCTGCCCATTGATTTCACCGTATAGTCTTTGAAAATGAGCGGATACAGTTTTGCGTCAATTGACCGTTCGCTGTCACCTTCTATGAATATTATAGGCTTGCGGCTTCCGATGATTGCCAGATACACTTCGTCGGGTATACCTTGACTTGAAGGCAAGAGATCGTAATTCCATGTACGTGCAGCCGCATCGAAGTCGCGTACCCAGATAGTTGCGGCACCCGTTCGCGATCCGGCAAATTCCAGATCATGTGTGGTGTAGACAAATAGACAATCGGGACGCATCTGTTCAAGACGATTCCATACGGTCTGCATGATTGACGGGTGCAGAAATATATCGGGGTTATCCACCATTACCACCGAATCTGCAGGGGCGTACAGAAGAGCGCTGATATAATATATTACAGCACGTTCTCCGGCTGACAGGCGTATCGCGGAGTATGCGTCCGGATCGAGTCCTTTCGCAAAGAGCATTCTGCCGCTTTCGGTGAGAATGCGACTTTCCGGGAAAATATCTTGCCACACCTCAATGAAGCAGTCGAGCTTGCTCGGGAGGAGTTCGGCAGTAGGATCCTCGGTCCGCCTTACTTTGTAAGCTACAAGATTTACAAGCTCATCGTGCATGAGCATTGACAGCAATCGTTCAAGTTGTGAGGCTTCGCGATGCTCCCACTCCGGTGCCGAACCCGCCATGGCTTCGTACAGTGTGTCGATAGCTTCGGATGCGTCTTCCGCCGATTCACGGATGAATAATCCGTTAAGTGCCGAGAGCCTGAATGCCTTCGGTCCGAGATCGTCACCAAGCCGGGTCGCAAAGCGGGTTTTACCGGCGCCGTTTGCCCCGATAATTACCACTGTTCCGGAGGATGCGCTGATCTCAAGCGGTTCTCCCCCGGTGCGCGGAGGGAGTGTGATGATACCGTTCATGCTTCGAAACTGATTTTTCCTTCACGGATTATCTGGGGTGACGAACTGTCGGTAAGATCGACCACTGTCGATGGTTGTGAGCCTCCCGAACCGCCGTCAAGCAGCAAGCGCACGTCATTCGCATAGCGTAAGGCTATTTCTTCAGGCTCACCGATGATTTCTTCCGGTAAGTCCACTGAAGTCACCATGAGCGGTCCGCCTTTACGGCGTATCAGGTCAAGTGCGATAGGGGAGTCAGGTATTCGTATTCCGACAGTACGTCTGCCTTTGAATACTTTCGGCAGGCGTGGAGACGCCGGTAGAATGAATGTAACCGGTCCCGGGAGATACCGCTTCATTATGGCGAAGGCACGGTTGTCAATCATGGCATATTCGCTTGCCATAGAGATGTCAGAGCACAGTATTGACAGATTCTCACGCTTAGGATTGATTCCCTTCAGAGCGCACAGACGTTCTATCCGCTGGTTATCCATTGCATCGCATGCCAGAGCATATAGTGAATCGGTGGGTATGATCACCGGTTCACCTTCGCTGAGCATGGCAGCGGCTTCATCCATGAAGCGATCATTGATCGATGTGGGGTATATTCGGAGTATCTTCATCTGAGGATTGCTGATGTGGTTAACGCTATACAAAATTAATAAAAAAAGAGATGTCTCACGACATCTCTTTTCCCTTTAAACCTTTATCTTAATCTAATACTATGAAAAACACACATGCAAATGTAGTAACATTCCGGAATATGGCACAAGATACGACATGATTTTAACTGATTTTTAACAGATATATAGCTTTCTTGATTTTTAAAACTATTTTAAGTGAATTAGGCTTTCTTTGTGTTGATAATTAGGGTAAAAATGACCCATTTAAATTCCTGTTTTCATGACAATGAAAAATATGTAAAGACAGCCGATATTTTTTGCCGCATCATTACGGAGTAGCCGAATGGAGGCAAATTAAAAACCGGGTTAAGAAACGAAGCGTTTTTTTTGTTAATTATCACTCCCAAAAGTTGACGATTGAAATAATTATTCGTAATTTCGCGTCATTAAAGGTCTCTGCATCCGGCTGAGATCATACCGATCAGTACCAACACATCATTATTTCTACAATAGATTACTAATATGGCTAAAGAAAAAAAGTTTCTGACTTGCGACGGTAATCAGGCTGCGGCACACATCTCCTATATGTTCTCGGAGGTTGCTGCGATATACCCGATTACACCGTCGTCGACCATGGCAGAGTATGTCGACGAATGGGCGGCTGCCGGACGTAAAAATATTTTTGGCGAGACAGTCCTCGTTCAGGAGATGCAGTCCGAAGGCGGTGCCGCCGGTGCCGTACACGGCTCGCTGCAGGCAGGTGCGCTTACCACTACCTATACCGCATCACAGGGACTTCTTCTGATGATCCCCAACATGTATAAGATAGCAGGCGAACTTCTGCCTTGTGTATTCCATGTATCAGCACGAACACTCGCATCGCATGCT
>CAZKSF010000013.1:0-52926 GCA_964555405.1 uncultured Bacteroides sp. | reverse complement strand
TGTAAGCCATGTAGTCAACCGGGAGAAGGTCGTTGATAGCAACTACTTCGATGTCATCACGCTTGGTAGAAGCACGGAATACGAAACGTCCGATGCGGCCGAAGCCATTAATACCTATTTTTGTCATAATTTTAAAAGAAAAAATATATTACTTTGTTTCCAGTTATGGGCACTTGGTTGCGCATCACAAAATTACAGAAAATAGTTTTATTATCCACTCATTTTTTTCAGAAAAATGCACTCCCTGAAGAATATTTAAAGAAAATTTTCTCTAATTGCTCATTTAACACCCCCGAATTAAGTTTTTTTATTCCGACCGAACTTTTTTGCTATCAAAAGGTGTTTTAAAGGAAAAGAACTATCAACTATTTTATTTATGGCAAAACTATTAACTGAATTCAAGGAATTCGCCATGCGCGGCAACGTCGTGGATATGGCAGTCGGTGTAATTATTGGTGCAGCTTTCGGCAAGATCGTTTCTTCACTCGTGGATGATATCATTATGCCGCTTATAGGTGTGGCTACCGGTGGTATGAATTTTACAGATCTCAAATGGGTAATTCAAAGTGCTGCTACGGATGCTACCGGTGCTGTGATTCAGCCGGAAGTTACTGTTAACTGGGGTACGTGGGTCCAGACAATTGTTGACTTCCTTATTGTCGCTTTCTGTATTTTCTTTATGGTTAAGTTTATCAATCAGCTTGCACGCCGTCGCAAGGAAGAGGCTGCTGCCGCTCCTGCTCCCGCACCCGAACCAACCAAGGAAGAACAGCTGCTTACTCAGATACGCGATATTCTGCAGCAGAAAAATTCGTAAGTCAAGTATATTTTCAACAATATATGCGGGCGGATACTGTCGAAGGTGTCCGCCCTGATTATTTTCTGCCGAAATCTGCGGGGATCTCGCCCCAGTGTTCCGTATCCCATTTCAGAACCGGATTACGCGGTGTGTGGGTGGCGAGCCAGTTTTCGGCACGTTCAAGCAACATTCGTATTGTTGCGTTCGCCGGAGTAGGCTGTAGTTTTGTCCGTGCATGTCGGTTGCGGACCCATGCCATAGCAGTGCGGCTGTCGGAGTAAATGGTAACTTCCGGCATTCCTACCTTCTCGAAATGGGCGAGAGCATGGACCAGCGCGAGAAATTCACCGATATTGTTAGTGCCGTCTTCAAGGGGACCGATATGGAACAGTTCGGCACCGGTCATAACATCGACACAGCGGTACTCCACCGGACCCGGATTACGGCTGCATGCAGCGTCAACTGCCACGGAATTGCGGACAATGTCGGGATTGGCTGCATAATTGACCGACTGATGGCGATGTGCCGCGATAGCTGAAATCACACCAATATGGTCACGATAATCTCCACGAAATGCCTCGGTAGCTTCATCCTGAGAGTCAAAACTTTTGTATTTCGCCCCCGGAAATCCATCGGTCTGTTGCTTGCACTCTTCCCAGGAATCATATATTCCCGGCGAAAAGCCATTCCATACTACATAAAATTTCCTTTTCATCAGCTGAGAGTCAAGTATATGGATATATCTACATGTCTAACCGAGGCTACACGGGCAACCGTAGGGTGTACTGCTTTGCCGAGGAATGTAAGGGTGGCGCGTTGCAGACCGGGCACCAGTTTGAGTGCATTTGTAATTCCGTCGAATGTGACCATTGAACTGAAAAGAGTTATAAATGCATTGCTAAGCGCCATTGCAGCCGTACGTGGTACGGCACTTCCGGCATTTATATAACACACCCGTGTCGTTCCCTTGTCGACAGATGCGAAGGCTGCTGCAGAAGCCAGATCGACTGTAGGCAGTGATGGAAAAGTTTTGCCGGGATGTTTTGAAAGATCGAATATGATGACTCCTTTCTTCATTTCATTAACCACGTCGTTATTGATTGTGAAAGGATTTGATATGTCGGTCATTATCACCACATCGGCTGAACGTAATGCGGAAGCGAAGACCCGGGGGTGAATGGATGAGCCGATGACCCAGCTTCCAAGTTCGCGTTCTGCTTCCCGGAGGCTGTAAACATCATTATCAAACATCCTTACCATAGCGCCGGCTCCGGATGCTGACCTTGCGGCGGCACATGCCGCGATTCCACTGCCCACGACCGTAACCTCACATGGCACGATTCCTGCCACCCCTCCAAGGAGTATACCTTTACCATGTATAGCATCGGCAAGTAGCGATGAAGCTATGGCTATAGCCGCTCTGCCATCGATTTCTGACAATATATCGGCGAACGGAGTGTGTCTGTGGGGATCCTGAATTAGATCTATCGCTACTGTGATTATATTGCGTTCGAGGAGTGCAAGTATCGTGTCTCGTGAATGACATGCACTTTCACATCCTGTCAGCAGAAGAGCACCCCGTTTCATGGCTCTGACTTCGCCGGGAGTCAGTGGTCCCAGACATATCACGATGTCGCATAGCAATGCTTCACGGCGGTCAACAATTCTGGCTCCGCATGCCGAATATTGTGTATCAGTATAGTGGATGGTAGATGCAGCGTCAGACTGAAGTTTGACCGTAAGACCCTCTTCAACCAATTGTTTGACACCTTCCGGTGTCAGTGGAAACCGGAGTTCGTTCGGATCGGAACAGCGGGGTAAACCTATAGAGATGCCCCGGCGTCCTGTGGCTTTAGTCTGGGGTTGTTCAAGTGTAATATGTTCGGCTGATGGTTTCGACGTGGTATTCATGATTTTATTCCGGTCAGTAAAATAAAGCGTTGTGTGGTTTCGGCAATCTGACGGTGATCTTCAAGCATATCAGAACTTAAGGTCAGAAGAGCACGGCTATAGAACGGTTTTCGGCTTTCGAGTCCCGCGGCAATTACCTCCTTGATTTCCTCATCGGTTTTGGTGGCAATCAGCGGACGCTTGAGACGTGCTTTTACAAGACGTTGATGTAAGCGTTCGGGTGAAGCATCGAGCCATACCGTCGTGCCCTTACTGTTCATGTAATCCATATTATCGCCGAAACAGGGGGTGCCTCCGCCACATGCCACAATAACATTTTCAAATTCTCCGACTTCATGAAGCAGATTTGCCTCAATTTTCCGGAAACCACTTTCACCTGACTCTTCGAAGATCTGAGATATTGTGCGGTGATGACGACCTTCGATATAAGAATCAAGGTCAATAAGTCCGAGACCGGTAGCGCGGCATACGGCACGTGCAAGCGTCGTTTTGCCGCATCCCATGTAACCTATGAGAAATATCGGTCGCATCTCAGGGATATATTTCAGCGGGTTCCGTAGGAGAAGCCGGTGCCGTTTCAATTCCGTCAACAAGATTGTGCGATGATCCGCGCCAGGGTAATATACCGTAAAAACTCCGGTATCGGACTATTACCGGGCGCCCCGTACCGGCATAACTTTGTATGACCCGGGCAAGAGAATCATTGTCTACCGAGAAGGTGAAATCACGGCTGTAGATGTGTTCGGTATCCTGCATCGCTGTCTGCGATACCATATTCCCTTCGAAAGTCTTGAATATAATGCCTCGACGTTCGATGTTCAATATATATCCACGCGTCTGGGCATCAGTGACATATGGGTTAAAATAGCGAATCCACACTGTAACGGAAAGAGCAACAAGTATGATAGCGAAAAACCAAAACCAGAATCCACATCCCTTACGGCGTTTTTTCTGAGTTTTTTCGTCATTAGATTCCTGTGACGTTTCAGCCGGTTTGATGGCATCGGTTGCATCAGTATCAGCCGGTGTGGCAGCCTGTTCGGATTGTGGAACAGGTTCCTCGTCATCGATAGGACAGTTGTCGAAACGGTCAATTATTCCCATAGTTGTTAGTTGAGCGTTTTTTGTCAATAGCTATACATACAAATGTAAACAGACCGAGCAATATAAGTAACAGGGTCTGGGAGCCGAGTACAAGATTTGCGAATGAAGCGGAATATTCGTTGGTGAGTCCGGGTACCTGACGCGCGTAAAGACTCAGACCAAAAATAATTGCCCATTGCCAAGGTCCGATGCCGCCGTTTGACGGTACTCCCATTGAAATGGATGAAAGGACAAAGCATACAAGAACGGCAACTATTCCGCAACGAGTGGCGACCTCAGCAGTCAGAGGGAAAGAGAAGAATGCAAGATAAAGCTGCAGGAAATAACATCCCCATACAGCGAAGGTGAGGAGCAGCCACTTTCCTCTGCCGGGCATCCTTACAATTACTGCGAAACCTTCCCACAGACCCTTGACAAAATTCCATATTGCTGCTACGATACGGTTATCGCGGCAACGCACCATTATTATCCAGCAAGCAGCTATGATGATAACGACTGCGGTCCATAACCAAGGATTCGTCGCTAATGCCAGCAATCGTTCATAGCTTTCCTGATTCTGACTCAGGTAACTCATCAGTTCACGACCGGCAATAAGGAATGTGAAAAGTGTGAGTAAGAGTACGGTAACGGTATCAGCAAGGCGATCTGCCACCATTGAGCCGAAAACAGTGGTGAATGGGGATTTCTGGCGTTCGGCTATATATCCCGTGCGCCATAGTTCGCCCAGACGGGGGAGTATGAGATTGACAGCATATGTTCCGAATATACTGAGGACAAGGTAAAACAGCGGAGGACGTATATTTAGTGCGTTAAGCTGTATACGCCAGCGCATTGCCCGGAATATGTGTGAAAATATACTCACAACCAGAGCGGCTGCCATCCACCAGTAATTACACTCCCTGGAAATGATTTTCATCATTTCCTTGAAATCGAATCCGTGAAACAGGAGCCAGCAGAGACCCACACTAATAACAAGTGGTACTCCGTATTTGATTAACGCCTGCCAGAATCCGGTCTTGCGTGGCTTGGATGCATCAACCCCGTTAACGATTGAAGTTTTGGTCATAAAGAAGCTGATTTATGGACGTGGACATATCAGTTATGCTTCCAATCGCGGGCAAGTCCGCCTTCGCCGGTTTCTTTGTAAATTGACGGGAGATCATGTCCTGTCTGTTTCATGACTTCGACTACGCGGTCGAACGAAACACGGTGTCCTCCATCAGTAAATGCAGAATAAAGATTGGCATCAAGGGCGCGCGCCGCCGCATATGCGTTACGTTCGATACATGGTATCTGGACAAGTCCGCATACCGGGTCGCAGGTCATTCCGAGATGATGTTCGAGTCCCATTTCTGCGGCATATTCAATTTGTGCAGGCGATCCTCCAAAAAGCTGATTGGCTGCTGCCGCTGCCATGGCACATGCAACTCCCACCTCGCCTTGGCATCCTACTTCCGCTCCGGAAATTGAGGCATTGTGCTTCACGACGTTTCCAATGAGTCCGGCTGTGGCAAGTGCCCGGAGAATGCGGGCTTCCGAGAATCCGCGAGTGGTGAAAAGATGATAGAGCACTGCCGGAATCACACCACATGAACCGCATGTGGGAGCGGTGACGATTTCGCCTCCCGAAGCATTCTCTTCTGACACTGCAAGTGCATACGCGAATACCAGCCCTCGTGACTGCAGATTAGATTTGTAGCCGGTAGCGCGAACGTGATAGGTTACGGCACGGCGTGGCAACTTAAGAGGTCCGGGAAGAACTCCTTCATGATCAAGACCGCGCTCAACACTGGACTTCATCACCGCCCAGACTTTTGAAAGATAGTCCCATATTCCGGGTCCTTCGCATTCTTCAACATATTCCCAGAATGTTTTTC
This sequence comes from uncultured Bacteroides sp., assembly GCA_964555405.1. GTDB lineage: Bacteria > Bacteroidota > Bacteroidia > Bacteroidales > Muribaculaceae > Paramuribaculum. The sequence goes on along the minus strand of CAZKSF010000013.1, from coordinate 47,235 downwards.
CGTTGTTTGTACACCATTCGAGAATTTCTGACAGCGACGACATCGGATATACATCCGGAGAATCGGAGTTTTTTTGGTCTTCGCGGGTAATCTGTCCGCCTCCAACGCTATACACTGTGTCGGTTGCAATGGTTTCGCCATTGGCGTTCAATGCACGGAAGCGCATGGCATTCGGGTGAAAAGGCAGGAATGTCTTGGGTTCCCATAATATTTTTACCGGTGCAAGAGGTTCCAGCACATCAAGTATTGCTACGTCGGTAAGGTGACCTTTGCCGGTAGCTGCCAGTGATCCATAGAGGGTTACTTCGTATGATGCGGCTCCCGGATTTGCTGTGGCAAATTGAGTGGCTGCCATGCGCGGTCCCATGGTATGGCTGCTGGATGGTCCGGTACCGATGCGGTAGAGTTCGCGGATACTCTTCATGAATATGTGATATTAAACCAATCAACCCGGCAACCGGCGATATGCCGATGCCGGGTTGATTGAAATTGTTATTTTTAATTCGTGTATTATTCGCGGTAGAAAGTAGAAAGACGGTTGTCAATCTTCTTGTTTCCGAGAAGAATTGCAGGAAGCATATTTCCGAGAACATATGCGCCTCGGGTTGATGTAAACTGTTGTGCGCTTTCTGCATAATTGTAAGGACGTGCAGCATCTTCCACATCAACAACCTGGAATACGTATACTCCCTGATTGCCACTGAAAGGACCTACAAGCTTGCCGGGTGCGGCGTTAGCTGCCTGAGCCTGGAATTCCGATTCATTCATGCCGATATTCTGAACATATACCTGACCGAAATTGACAGTTACAGTATCAACGGGAGCACCCATCAGTCCTGCATAGCCGGCGAGGTCATTAGCTTTGCCTGAATAATCAGCTACAAGCGCATCGCCTTTTTTTCTGTTGATAACCTGAGAAGTCAGATATTCACGGAGCTGCGGATCGCGCACCGGAGTGAAGTCATCATATACATCAGTCAGTGCTACTGCTACGAGACGTCCGCTCTGTTCACCTCCAAATATCGGTGAAACCTGACCTTTCTTAGCCTCAAGCGCCCATACTACAGCGCCGCGAGTATCGCTGAGATTACCAATCATGGGAGATGAAGGGGTAATCTTTGCAGGGAGGATCTGGTACCCGGCCTCTATTGCATTGTCAATGAATTTTTGAGCTGTAGTGTTTGCTGTAAGATATTCGTTGAGTTGATTCTCAAGATTAGCAACAGTTGTAGCTGACGGTTCTACAGTGAAGCTTGCGGTCGCATATTCATATACCGGAACAGCGGGACGGCGACGGGTCACGCGGAAAAGACGACCACCCTGTGACGATGCAATTGTGTCGGGTGTGAAGAATACACCTGTTGATGCATTGGCAAGTACATCCTTAAGCTGTGCCGACGACGGATCGAGAAGTGAGATCCAGATACTGTCCTGTGTGCTGATGACTGCAGGATTATCGGCGAGGTCGGCGAGCTTGGTTCCTGAATTAAGAACTCGCTTGATCGAATCAAGTTGTTCCTTACCGCTGACAGCTATGAAATCGAAGCATACAGAGTCTACTTCAACAGTTTTGCCAAGTACTTTGACCAAAGTGTAAGAGTTGGCGTTGCGGGTCACTACGTCAGCTGAACCAACGGCTGCAGTGTCAAGATAGTTCTTTACACGGTTGTTGCGGATAGCTGAAGGTGTGTTACGTTCTGTATCAACAACAAAGTCGGTCATTTCTGACAGAACGGTGGGATCATCCGAACCACGAAGAAGTGCGAGGGCGGTTTCGACACGCTGCTGACCGGCAAGTATATCATCAGATGAGGGAACAAGACCTACGGTGATATAGCTAACTGTCCGTGTCGGTTCGGTAAGCTGATATGCACTCTTGTTTTTTGCCCATTCGTTGTTGAGTTCCTGCTCGGTGACATCATAATCGGTATTCACTGTAGCGAAATTCTTACGTGCAAAAGCAACGCGTGTCATACCTGAGTTTTCGTCATACAAAGCTTTTGCATCAAGGGCATTGGCGGTGATGGCTCCTGAAAACAGAGTATAGAATTTCTGCTGAAGAAGCTGCTGTTCCATCTCGTTTTCGAGCTGTCGCCAATATGCGGTCAGGGGCTGAACCTGATCGGGAGTCATGCCATAATCGGCAGGACGGGTGATGCGGCTGTGCAGTTCGTTGATCGACTGAATCTGACCCTGTGAGTCCTGCATGATACGGCTATTGAGTATGACTGCGCCGCGTCCGAGCATAAGATCCTGAAGTTCTGCATCGGTTACAACCAGCCCGAGTTTTTTAAGCTCATCCTGATACAATGCTTCCGATACCATTTCATTGATTACCTGCTGCTGGAGCTGTGATGCGTCGGTTTTACGGCCGGTCTGTTGGTCCTGACGGTTGTGCTGCTCCATGCGGTTCTGGAACTCCATTACATCAAGCTTGTGTCCATCTACTTTTGCCACAGTTGTTCCGGATCCGAAGAGCGTGCGTCCCGAAGTGAAAAAGTCTCCGATGATAAACGCGAGAAGCGCCACACCGATAATTACAATCAGAAGAACCGATTTACTTCTAATTTTCTCTAAGGTTGCCATTAGTTATATTTGTATATTATTATTCAAATTGGTATGATTGATTTATTCAGCTAAACCGCTGCAATAAGCGCACAAAGATACGCGTTTTTCACACATTATGCAAATCTTATCGCATTTTATATGAAATAAGAGTGTAATGACACTCCGTAATCCATATTAAAGTCACTTCTGAAGACCGAATGCCTTACGGATTTCATCGGTTTTATCAAGTTTTTCCCAAGTAAAAAGCTCAACATCCGTTACAATCCTGCCATTGTCAAAAGTTTTTGTAACACGGCGTGGTTCACGCCCCATGTGACCGTATGCCGCTGTCTCACGGTAGATAGGTTTACGCAGACCGAGGCGTTGCTCGATGGCACGCGGACGCATGTCGAACATTCCGCGTATCCGTTCGGAAATTTCTGCATCGGTCATGTCGACTTGTGCCGTGCCTCTTGTATTAACATACAGACTTACTGGTTCGGCAACTCCTATGGCATAGGCAACTTGTACGAGTGCTTCGGAAGCTACGCCGGCGGCAACGATATTTTTAGCTATATGACGGGCGGCATATGCTGCGGAACGGTCGACTTTTGACGGATCCTTTCCTGAAAAAGCTCCGCCTCCATGAGCGCCGCGCCCTCCATAAGTATCAACTATTATCTTTCGTCCGGTAAGACCGGCATCGCCATGCGGACCACCGATAACGAATTTTCCGGTCGGATTCACATGAAGTATGTAATCCTCGTCGATCAATGCTGCCACATCGGGTGAAAGTTTTGCTTTGATTCGGGGAATCAATATATTGCGGACATCCTCTGTTATTCGGTCGTGCATGAGTCGATCAGCTTCTTCGGATGTGATATCATCATCGGGTGTAATAAATTCATCGTGTTGGGTCGATATCACGATGGTATGTACACGCACCGGCTTGTTGTCGCTGTCATATTCCACTGTCACTTGGCTTTTGGCATCGGGACGCAGATATGTCATATCTTTACCTTCACGCCGAAGGTCGGCGAGTTCGCGAAGCAGCATATGACTCAGATCGAGTGCGAGAGGCATGTAGTTTGCTGTCTCGTTGCAGGCATAACCGAACATCATACCCTGATCCCCTGCTCCCTGTTCGGAAAAATCTTCATTATCATCACCGGATTTTCCACGGTCGACACCACGGTTGATGTCGGGACTCTGTTCGTGAAGAGAGGAAAGTACACCGCACGAATCAGCGTCGAAACGCAGTTCACTGCGGTCATATCCTATGTTTCGGATAACCTCTCGGGCAGTCTCGGCAAGGTCGATATAGGCTTCGCTTTTTACTTCACCGGCAATAACTACTTGACCGGTGGTTACAAGTGTTTCGCAACCGACTTTCGAATTAGAATCGCGGGCAAGGAATTCATCAAGGATCGCGTCAGAAATCTGGTCTGCTACTTTGTCGGGGTGACCTTCCGAGACTGACTCGGATGTGAAGAGATAGGTTTTACCGGCAGAAGGGGAGGTGGATTTTTGTATAGTCATTTAGCAGTATATGGTTTGATTATTGATTAATTGTATGAAATTGGACTTCCGGGAAGCGCCGCTAAAACTGCGATCCGCTTTCCGGAAGTCCAAGTACCAATGTTTTACAGACTGATGGAAGGGGTTGCGGTTTTAGCATTTTTTTAAAGTGGTTGCAAGCAGCCAAATTTTTCCACTTACCGATAGCGTCAGATACCGGTATAAGAGTGCGGTGTAATTGCCCGGAGTTCTTCCTTGACCGATTCAGATACCTCAAGAGTATCGATGAAAGAAGATATACTCTCGGCTGTAACACCGGTGTTGACTCTTGTCAGAGCCTTGAGTGTCTCATAAGGATTGGGGTATCCTTCGCGGCGAAGTATGGTCTGTATTCCTTCGGCTACCACACTCCACATGCGGTCAAGGTCGGCATATATGACAGACTCGTTAAGAATAAGCTTGTCAAGACCTTTATTCGTGCTGTGGATTGCAATAAGCATATGGGCGAGAGGTACACCGACATTACGGAGAACTGTTGAATCGGTCAGGTCGCGCTGCAGACGTGATACAGGGAGTTTCTGTGCCAGGTGGTCAAGTATAGCGTTTGCAATACCAAGATTGCCTTCGGAATTCTCAAAATCTATTGGATTCACCTTATGTGGCATGGCTGATGATCCCACTTCGCCCGCTTTGATCTTTTGCTTGAAATAATCCATTGAAATGTATTGCCATATATCACGGTCAAGATCAATAATTATGGTATTGATACGCCGGAGAGCATCGAATATGGCTGCCAGATTATCGTAATTGGAAATCTGGGTGGTGAATTCCTCGCGTATGATGCCAAGTTTATCGCTCAGGAAGACGGCAGCGAATTTTTTCCAGTCGATTTCGGGATAAGCCACACGGTGAGCATTGAAATTACCGGTAGCACCTCCGAATTTACCGCTTACCGGGGCTTCTGCAAGCATACGGCGTTGCTGTTCCAGACGATAAACGAATACGCCGATCTCTTTACCGAGACGGGTAGGAGATGCCGGTTGACCATGCGTACGGGCAAGCATGGCTATTTCCCCCCATTCGTTCTGACGGTCGCGGAGACGATTGATCATGCTGTCGAGCAAAGGCAGGTAGGCATCGCGCAGGGCATCGGCAAGCATCATGGGATTGGAGGTGTTGTTTATATCCTGTGATGTCAGTCCGAAGTGGATGAATTCCTTGTACTTTTCCAGTCCAAGGGCGTCAAAGCGGTGCTTGATAAAATATTCTACAGCTTTGACATCATGATTGGTCACCGATTCAGTCTGTTTGATTTCTTCGGCATCCTCAAGAGAGAAGTTCCGGTAGATATCGCGAAGTGTTTCGAAAACGCTGTGGTCAATGCCTGACAGTTGGGGGAGCGGAAGTTCACAAAGAGCGATGAAATATTCGATTTCCACTTTTACCCGATAGCGGATAAGGGCAAATTCCGAAAAGTAAAGGTCGAGTACCTCGCACTTCGAGCGATAGCGTCCGTCGACCGGAGAAATAGCGGTGAGCGATGTGAGCTGCATAGAATAATTCTTAATTGAGGTGCAAAGTTACGAAAAACCACTGACAATATGAAACCGCATCGGGGGTACGGGGACGGAATACGGAGTTGAAGCTTCCGTATTAACAGATTTTAAAATCATTTGGCCAAATCCGCTGCGACTATCGGCACTTCCGATTGTTTTATATACAAACGAAAGAAACAACATCAGACAATCCCTCGTCCTCAGCGTCGAGTAGTGATACTGGTCGTTGGGGCTCTCATAAATAAATAGTTGAAACGTGGGTCAGCACATATAATCTGTCTGGAATTTCCAGCCGGTTACATGTGCTGACTTGCTGTTTGCTTTTACCGGTTGTTTTTGAGATTGCGGGGATGGCAGCGTATAATGGCTTCACGCAGCCGGGAGTTGTCGAGATGAAGGTAGAGTTCGGTAGTGGCGAGGCTCTCATGACCCAGCATCATCTGTATGGCACGCAGATTCGCACCGCCTTCAAGCAGATGGGTGGCGAAAGAATGGCGTAGTGTATGTGGCGAGATAGACCGACGTATGCCAGCCAGTTCTGCCAGATTTTTTATAATATAAAATATCATGACACGGGTCAGTTGCGCACCACGTCGGTTTAAGAACAATATATTCTCACTTCCGGCGCGCACACGCATACCCCGCCGTTCCTCCATATATTCCGCTATTCGGTTCAACGCTATATCTGAAATCGGTACAAGCCGTTGTTTGTCCCCTTTGCCCGTAACATCAATGAATCCTTCATCAGCATGGATTCTGCTGATTTCAAGTCCTACAAGTTCACTGACCCGGAGTCCGCAGCCATATAATGTTTCCATGATTGCCCTGTTACGGACTGCCTCGTTGCTCGCAGGATCAATTGCGCTTATCATAGCATCAATTTCTTCCACAGTCAGTACTTCAGGCAGTTTTCGGCCCGGGCGAGGGGTCTCAAGCAAAATGCTTGGATCGGTATCGATATATTCTTCGAGCCGTAAGTAACGGAAAAAAGACTTTATTCCTGAAACGATACGTGCCTGTGAACGCAAGGCAATACCCACTGATTGCAGATCAGCTACAAAATCGCCCAGAGTTTCAAGCGAAACGGCACGGAGAGTGGTCCCTGTTTCGGACAACCAGACAATGAACCGTCGGGCATCCGCACCGTAGGCGATAAGTGTATTGTCTGACCTGCCTCGTTCGAGCAATAGATATGCCTCATAGTCGGTCATTATCGCCGCAATATCGCTTATTTCGCGTAATGCCATTTCTATCAGAAATAAAGATCAAACTGTTGATGAGGAAGATCTTCACGGGTTACTATAACGGCAGTACCGCGCGCATTGGTAAAGCACATCCCGTGATCTATTTCCCCGAATACTCTTCCTATCTCATCAGCAGGAAGTCCGGCGAGTACTGCCGACTCTCCGGATGAAACCGAAACTGTCCCTTTTGATGCCGGTCCCCACCATGTCAGTTCTGCATCATTATCTGTAATCTGACATGTCGGGGCAGCCAAACGGGCAGCCGTAATTATATCGGTGTATAATTGCTTGTCGGCTACACCTCGTACGGCGATGCTTCGCGGTTGCAGTCGGCATACTATCCTGAACCATGTGCGTATTTCTGTAGAGTCGGTCAATGATTCGTATGCATAATATGCGTAACCCCTCTGGCGGAGCGTATCGGTTATAAATGAGAATGCAAAAGGGGAATGTACCCCATAACCGCGACTGCAGCGCCAGCGTCCGGGTGCCGAAAACCTTTTAAGCCTTATGTGCATGATCGCCTGAAGTAGCGGACTTTTTGCAGCGGCATCCGAACGCCCAGAACCCGATGGAGGCTGCCGCACACAGATAAATCAGAATTATCGCGATAGTGGCAACTGTGCCTGTGGCATGAAGCGAAGGTGGGTCAAAAGTCATTGTTATCTCATGACTGCCGGCGGGTATGCGCATGGCACGCAGAACATAATTTACACGCCCGATCTCTGCCGGTTCACCGTCAATTGTAGCCTGCCATCCCCAGGGAAAATAAATTTCAGAGAATACAGCAACAGCATCACGGTTGTTATTGACGTGATAATGCAGGCGATTCGGGGCATATGTCGTCTCATATATAGTGTCGCCGGGGGTGAGTGGACCGGCATTACCGAGAATACTCTCAAATTTGCTGTCGGCAACGGCTTCGTGTCTCAGATCAAGTTCCGAGAGACCTGCCATTTCCCGGTCGGCATTGTCCACATATTTAATATTGTCGACAAGCCAGGCATTTCCTTGTGCTTCCGGATTTGGATAAACGGCTGAATCTGTAACAAGATATCGGGCATTCAGCATGTTCAGCACATTGATATCCACCGAATCCACGCCGCCTCCATCAGTAAAATGCGAAAGGTGACGGTCAATCAGATCCTGATAGCGTTTGAGCTTTGCGGCATGGTAGCCACCGATCATTTTATGATAATATGACGGAGAAGCATCCCAGAAGCGAGGAATATTCATTACACGATAATTAATGGCGGTATCGGCAAGTATCATACGGTCGGCATCTGTCATCGGGAAGCGACTTTCGGTAACAAGCGGTTTGCGTACAAAACTGTCATGATCGAGATATCGTTTGTCGACCTGCCACAAGTCACCCACTACGATAGCTGCAACGAGAATCATAGCGGGAATGGCGCTGAGCTTACGGCGCATCATCAACCATATCACAGCCGCTCCGGCGAGAACTATTATAAGGCTACGCAACGAATCAGCTTTGACGAGCGACAATCGCAGTTGCTCAATGGCAGCACGCAATGGCGCATAGTCGAATAGCTGACGCAAGGAGCTTTGCATTTCATGGTCAGGAATAACCGATCCATAAATACCGGGGATGACAAATCCTATGAGACAGAAGAGGGCTGTAATACCGAATGACCAGCAGAAAGCGCGTCCATAACGTTTCCAGGCATCCGCTCCCGCCTCAATCAATTGTTGCAGGGCAAGCATAGCAAGCACCGGCATGCAGAACTCGGCAATTACCAGAATACTTTCAACTGTACGGAATTTGGCATACATCGGCATGTAATCAATCATCAGGTCGGTCAGTCCCATGAAATAACGCCCCCACGCAAGAAGCACTGAAAATATAGTTAACACGAGTAACGCCCACTTGACCGGTGTGTGTACTATCAGGCAACCAAGAATAAATAGCGCGAAAATGAGCGCTCCTACATATACCGGACCGTTGGTACCTTCCGGTGCCCCGAAATACTGTGACAGATACTGTAGATAATATGCAGCATCGTATTGAAGTTCTCCGGAACGAACTATATCCTGTGTTTCAGGCAAATCGTAGAGACTCATATACTTGTTCTGCCCTTTTTCGGGTTTCATTGTAGCGCCTCCCTTGACGTTCGGTATCAGGAGAGTGAAGGTTTCAGACGGCGTATAGCTATACTGGGTTATATAAGAGCGGCCCAGACCCCCGTCAGCCTGTTGCGTGCCGGTTGCCGGTGTGAGGTCGGAGTGTCCTCCGCGGATTGTTTCTTTGGAGTATTCGTAAGTATTATACAGGCTCGGCAGATTAGCTGTGACAGACAGTCCACCGGCAACGGCGATGATTACTGTTGCTGTAAGCCACTGTTTTACCGTATGATTCCGCACGGCACTTACCAGATATGCGATTGAGAGACCCAATATGACAAACAGGAAATAATACGACATCTGCACATGGTTGCTTGAGATCTGCATCATTGCAAAAATCGCTGTAATAGCCGCTCCGGCAAGATAACGTCCGCGATAACAAAGAATTACGCCGGCTATTGTCGGTGGAATATATGCAAGAGTCATATATTTCCAGATATGACCGGCCCCGATCAGAATGAAGAAGTAGCTTGAAAAGGCATACGCCACAGCACCGATCAGTGCTACCGGCAGCCGCATACGCATTGCAATCATCAGGATGAAGAATCCGATCATCATCATCACCAGAATATTGGCTGGTGAAGGAAGCCCCAGTCCCATTACGGTGTTTATCCATGAAAACAGGGAATCGGAAGGATAGCTCGGAGCAATCTGGAAGGTAGGCATCCCCGAAAAAAGAGAATTGGTCCACCGTGAGGTCTCACCGGTAGCTTCAGTATATGCTTTCGCTTCCTGCCCGATAGCTGCTCCCTGTTGCATATCGTGCTGTCTGAGAACATTCCCTTCAAACATGTCGGGATAGAAATAAACTGTGGCGATGAGGGCTATAATTGCCACTGCGATAATACTTCCCCAGAACCGGCGGTCCCTGATTCGGGCTATCAGATGTTCCATTTTTATGTTTGCTCGTTTAATTTTTCTGTAAAGCTACAAAAAAATTCATGGTAACGCAAAAAATGCGTAACTTTGTGCTTCAATTATCCGTGCGGCGTCAGCCGGCACAAGATTACTAACTAACACCAACTCCACTTGGACTCAGACCCTTTACCGACAGCCGACCCCCTTTTATGCATTATGTCGGCAATCTGTTTTGCCGTTAATAATTTCGGTATCGATCAGATAGTTGCACTTATATGTGCCGCTCTTGCACTTCTCATATCAGGTTTTGTATCCGGAAGTGAACTTTCATTTTTTTCGCTCACCTCTGCACAGTGTGATCAGTTACGAGGCTCCTCCCGTGGAGAGAAGGTGCTTCAGCTATTGCAGAAACCTGAAGCCTTGCTTGCCACAATTCTCATAGCCAATAATCTGGTAAATGTCACTATAGTTATTCTCATAAACTATGGACTTGGACCGGTTTTTACAGGTATGTCCGAGATTTGGAGCTTTATCATACAGACAGTTCTTCTCACGTTCCTTATATTGCTTTTCGGAGAGATTCTCCCGAAACTATATGCCAACTCCCATAATGTCGAGTGGGCTCTGTTCTCTGTGTCGGGTGTGTCATTTATGATGACATTGCTTCGACCGTTATCAGCAATGCTGGTGAGTAGTTCCACTATAGTAAATAAGGTGGTTACGAAAAAAGTCCAGACTGTCACTGCCGATGAATTGTCACAGGCTCTTGAGATAACGGATGTTTCAGCCTCTGATGAGAAAGAAATGCTTGAGGGAATTCTTCGTTTCGGTGATACTACCGCCTCCGAAGTGATGACGCCACGTGTTGATATTACTGATATCGATTATTCAGCTTCTTTCGAAGAGGTGATGAAAATTATCGTGGAGAGCGGTTATTCCCGTCTTCCGGTGTGTGACGGCTCACAGGATAATATACGTGGTATCCTTTATTCCAGAGATCTGTTGCCTTACATTGGAAGGAATACTGACGATTTTGACTGGCGTACACTCCTGCGGGAGCCTTATTATGTTCCTGAATCGCGAATGATTGATGACCTGCTTGAGGATTTCCGCCGCCGTCACATTCATATGGCGGTAGTTATTGACGAATTCGGTGGAACACGGGGTATCGTCACCCTTGAGGATGTTCTTGAAGAAATTGTCGGTGATATAAATGACGAATACGACGAGGAAGAAAAGACTTACAAACGGCTTCCTGATGACACCTACATTTTTGAGGGGCGCACGCTTCTCGGTGATTTCTTTAAGATTACCGGTCTTGATGAAGCTGACTACGCTCCGGTTGCTGAAGATTGTGAGACTCTCGCCGGTATGCTACTTGCGATAAAAGGTGATTTCCCGAAGGAGAAAGAATCTCTCGTTTATGGACGTTGCCGGTTCCTTATCCTTGACATCCAGTCGCACCGTATAACCAGTGTTCGTGTTAAGGTAATGCCTAATCCTCAGGTAGCATGACCGTTAAATCATACATTTTTCCGGCAATCATTATGCTTGTTTCAGGGTGTTCGTCTGCCGATCGTACGACTGTACCTCGTCCTGAAGGTTTTCCGAGGATCTCGTTGCCTGCCCGTGAGTATATTTCTCCGGACGGTATTCCGCTGTCGTTTGATATTAACCGGGATGCCACAGTTAGTGATGTTGATACGGCTGTTAATGGCGCCATATGGCTTACTGCGGACTATCCGGAGTGGAATGCTTCAATTTATGTAACGTTTACTCCGGTAGAGAATGAGGCGCAGGCACGTGAAGTGTCAAGGAATCGTTACGAACGTCTCACCCGTGATCTGGGTCAGAATTTGTCGCGTATCTCTTCGAAGTCAGAAGCTGGGGAATTTGCTGTCTATACTACCGGTGATAATGTCCCCACCCCGGCAGCCGGTCTGCTTGTTGCAAACGACCGTTTCGGTTACGGATGGGTGTTGAGCGCTACTGTAACACTAAATAATGAGGCATTTGTCTCATCACCCGACAGTATGGCTCCTGTACGTGAATACGTGATTGACGATCTGATTCACGGATTCAGATATTCGCATCCATAACATGATTCAGGAGTATCTGATAAATACCGTAAGGGTCATCATCGGCAATATTAATGAACTTTGTGATGACAGGATTGTCAGCCGTAGCGAGCGTGAAGTTTCTGCTGTCATGAAACTTCTGAGACATGCTTTCGGAGCAGATGCCGTAATATGTCTCACACATTCTGATAGCGGAGCCCCGCGTATGACAGTTGACGGTGAAACATGGAATATATCCATTTCACATTCCCGGGAAAGGGCGTGCATAGCACTCGACCGACACCATAAAATCGGCATAGATCTGGAGGAGTGGCGTGATCAGCTGCTTAAGGTACGTTCTAAGTATCTCACACCAGACGAAGATGTCGAATGGGGTGTTTCGCACGATAAATTACTTCAGGCCTGGATGGCGAAGGAAGCTGCTTTCAAGGCAATGGAACCGAAAGGAATTTCCTTACTTTCAATCAGCCTTCATACTCACGAAGCCGATTTTGCCGGCAGCCGGGCCGCACTTTTTTTTAGGGATGGTTTTGTCCTCGCTATACTTGGTGATTAACTGATTATTCATCGGCTTCGAGATCACTTATATCACTGAGTAAGGAATCCTGGGTGCGCTGCATTTTTTTATACAGTATGATTACAACAGCTGTACCAATAATTGTGCCGACGATACCCCCTATTATCCCTCCAATTTTTGCAGCATCGCATACGTCATGGCAAGGCTCTGATATATTGATTTTTGCTGATATTGCGATTCCGAAGGCTATCAGCCATATAATCACTAAGGGAGTGGAAATGATTGTCTGGATAAAGCGTTCTTTTTTCTGACGGATAAGAAATTTCCGGAGCTGAATAATCGAAGCATTGCTGAATAATTGTGATGGTATCCTGACGGTACGAAAATCTACAAGAGTATCTATCGCTCCCAAAATCAGATATACAAGCGCATACCATTGCGATACGCCGTTGCCGGCACTTATAGCGGCAAAAACAAGATAGGTCAGGGGTAGGAATAATATCTCAAGAATAACGAATTTATTCAGCCACGAGGCTCTGCGACACATGAGTTTTCTGAGTAATTCATTGTTTACTATCTGCTGTGTGTCCAGACGACGTTTCATTTCTTTCAGTTGCTGGCGCATTAATTCAAGTTCGTCCATATCAGTAGTTGGATTTTCAGAGGGATTTCAGTTTTTCTTTAATTCTTACGAGTCGTACACCGATTGCGCGTGCCGATGTTCCTACTATCGATGCTATTTCGTCATACGAAAGATCTTCCAGCCATAGAAGAACGATTGCACGGTCTATCGGATCGAGTGTGGATATTCGTTTGTGCAGAAGTTCTGTCTGTCTGTTTCCGGGAGACTCTTCACCGATTATATCAGGAGATATTTCAAGCGGTACGGTTTGTATGGTTTTTTTACGCTTGTAGGATATACAGGTATTCATACTGACTCTGTAAATCCACGTGCCGGGATTTGATTTGCTACGGAATTTTTCATAACCGTTCCAGATATTTATGATTACTTCCTGAAACAAATCATCAGCATCGGGCTTTGTCTCGGCAAACATGTAGCAAATTGAGTAGATGGAACTTTTATGTTCCATAATCAGTCGCTCAAATTCTATTGTCCGTTTGGATTGCATTTCCGGATGAAGTGTTGATAATGACAAAATCTGTATATTAGACGCAAATACTCTCTGAAAACTACATTATTTTCATTAAAAAATGAGAGGATGTGTCGTAATTAATGACACATCCTCTCAGTATGCAAGTTATAGCTATGGTTTCAGTCTGCTATCGTCTCGGTCAAGCTTTTTTAGCTTTGTTTTCACGACGGGAATCAGTGAGATATGCCACAGGGGCTGCAACGAATATAGTTGCGAGTGTACCGACAATCACACCGAATATCATGGCGAAAGTAAATGAACGGATCGAATCTCCACCGAGGATAAAGATGCACAGAAGCACAAGCAGTGTCGATGTAGATGTCATGATCGTACGACCCAATGTTGAGTTCAACGACATGTTGATGGTGTCGAAGAAGTTCTGTTTGGGATAAAGAGTAACATTTTCGCGTACGCGGTCGAATACCACCACGGTGTCATTGATCTGATAACCGATCACCGTAAGGATGGCGGCGATAAACGACTGGTCAATTTCCATCGCAAACGGGAATACGCCCCAGAACAGAGAGTAGAAGCCGATAATTGCGAAGGCGGTGAATGCAACGGCTGCAAGAGCGCCCACTGAGAAAGCTATGTTACGGAAGCGGAGCAAGATGTAAAGGAACATGGCGATGAGCGATAGTATTACTGCTATATAAGCGTCATTGCGCATGTCGTTTGCAACTGTAGGACCGACTTTCTGAGAACTGAGGATACCCATCTGGTCGTTGGTAGCCGAGAATGATTCGATATCCATGTCACCGATTTCCGATTTCAGTCCATCGTAGAGAATCTGGGTGATTTCCTGATCGACGTTGTCTTCGTTGCTGTCAATCTTGTAGTTGGTGGATACACGTACTTTAGTATTGTCATCGATAGTGATTACCGATACCTGTGCGCCGTCAAAGAGAGGAGTAAGTGTCTTACGGAGATCCTCGGTATTCACAGGATGATTGAACTGTATCACATAGTTACGACCGCCTGAGAAGTCGATACCCTGGTTGAGACCGCGGACAAACAGTGAAACAATCACTACAGCAATGAACGCAAGACAAATCGAGAAGCTGATCTTCCGGCAGTTCAGGAAGTTGAAGTGAGTGTTGGTGAACATCTTGCGCGAGATCGATGTAGTGAAAGTAAGGTTTTGGATAGCCTTTGTCTTTGCACCGAAGATAAACACAAGACGGGTAAGGAATACTGCTGTGAAGAATGAGCAGATAATACCTATGATAAGAGTAGTGGCAAAACCTTTGATCGGACCTGTACCGTAGAACAACAGGATTACACCGGTAATAATAGAGGTGAGGTTGGAGTCGAAGATTGCGGAGAATGCGTTGCTGTAGCCATCGGCGATTGCCTGATTTGTTTTCTTTCCTGCGCGGAGTTCCTCTTTAGCGCGTTCAAAGATAAGAACATTGGCGTCGACAGCCATACCGAGTGCAAGCACGATACCGGCGATACCCGACAGGGTGAGCACTGCCTGGAAGGAAGCGAGAATACCGAATGTGAAGAAGAGGTTGAATACCAGACCGAGGTCGGCGATCAAGCCGGGGATTACACCGTAGAAACTCATCATGAATATCATGAGGAGCACCAGAGCGACTCCGAATGACAGGAATCCGTCTTCGATTGCTTTCTGTCCCAGTGTCGGACCGATAACGGTGTCGCTTATGATGTCAACTTTTGCAGCCATCTTACCGCTCTTCAGCACGTTTGCAAGGTCTTTTGCCTCATCGGGATCGAAGTTGCCTGTAATCTGAGAACGACCGCCTTCAATAACGCTGTTTACGTTAGGAGCGGAATAAACCTGATTGTCAAGAACGATTGCAACCTGTTTGTTGAGGTTGGCACCGGTGATTCGAGCCCACTGCTTTGCTGCGTCGGGGGTCATATTCATCGATACGTAGTTACCCTGAGTGTTTTCGAAATCACTTGTAGCAGATGTTATGACATCACCTGAAAGAGCGGCTTTACCACCGTTTGTCTTGAGAGCTACGAGTGTATAGTATTCGATTTTGCGGTTGCGTCCGGTTACGGTGTCATTAACTTCTACTACTTGTGGCTTGAATTCCCATGCAAGCTTGAGGTTGGAAGGAAGCAGACGGCGTGCTGTCGGTGATGCGATGATGGCATCGATTACTGCACGTTCGGTCGGAGTGGCGATACCCACGGCGATAGGTGAATTTCCACCGGGCTGAAGGAAGTGACCCCAGAAACCGCGTCCGTCGAGAGTGGTGTCTGCAACCAGCTGGCTATGGAGCTGCATGAGCTGCGGCTGTATTTCAGCAACCTGATAGGTCTCGTAGAATTCAAGATTGGCGGATGATTTGAGAAGATCACGTACACGGTCATGCTCTTTTACGCCCGGAAGCTCAAGCAAAATCTGACCGTCTTTCTCAAGTTCCTGAATATTTGGAGCGACAACGCCGAATTGGTCGATACGGTTACGGAGTACGTTTGTCGAACTGCTCACACGGTCTTTAACTTCCTGTTTGAGCTTATTCTCGACCTGTGCTTCACTGGCACCACGGGGGATATCAAGACCTTTGAATACAACAGCGAGATTACCCTGGGGATCAATTCTCTTGTACTCACGGCAGAAAATACCGACATAGTCGCTGTCTTTGGTTTTGTTTACGATTGAGTCAGCTGCGGCAATAGCCCTGTTGAATGCGGGAGTCTCGTTCTTTGCGATGGAACGGAGAATGTCGGGAACCGATACCTGCAGGGTAACGTTCATACCGCCCTTGAGGTCGAGACCAAGACCGACGCCAAGTTTCTGAACTTCGTTGAAAGTGTAGCCGAGATACACTTTTTCTTTCGAAATAGAGTCAATGTAACTCTTGTAAGCTAAGCGGTAGGTGTCGGATGCCTCTCCCTCCTGTCCGGCAGCAGCCAGAGCATACTCTTTAGCTTTACCCTCGAAATGATTTGTGGCAATCGAGAATGAAAGATAGAAGAGGCAAATGATTACCAGGAATATAGCTATTATTCCAGCCACAACACTTCCCAATTTTCCTTTGCTTTGCATTTGTTGATTAGTTGTATTTATGGATTAGTTAATAATCACGAATTTGTTTCAGCGTGCAAATATACAACTATTTTTTGTGATATGCCAACCCAACAGCCCTAAACTTTCTTGTCTTTTTGCATGTTGACTTCCGCAGATCTGCGAAAAAATAGTAATTTTGTGAATCAATTGAACTTTATGAATTCACGATATAAGTTATTCCGGGTAATTCTTCCGGTGGTGTGTCTCTGCCAATTACTTTGTGTCCTGTTGGCGGCGTGTGCCAGTATGGGACGTCCCGAAGGTGGTCCGCGCGATTCCATACCTCCGGTGCCGTTATATTCTAATCCCGGCAATGGCGCCATCAATTTTAAGGGAAAGCGTCTGAGAATATATTTCGATGAAAATGTGCAGATTCAGGATGCTATGTCCAAGGTGGTGGTGTCGCCCGTTCAGGTAACACCTCCGGCGGTATCGGCAAACGGTAAGTACGTCCAGGTCGAATTCCGGGACACTATGTTGGAAAATACTACTTATACGGTAGATTTTTCAGATGCCATAAAAGACCTCAATGAGGGTAATGTGCTGGAAGGTTATGCTACGGATTTTTCAACAGGTCCTGTTATTGACACGCTCAGGATATCGGGAATGGTATTTCAGGCATCGAATCTCGAACCTGCCCAGGGTATGCTGGTGGGTGTATACAGTAACCTTTCGGACACGGCATTGACCACTTTGCCGTTTGAACGTATTACTAAGACAAACCAATACGGGCAGTTTACTATCAGGAATCTCAAACCGGGGACCTACCGGATTTTTGCAATAAATGACCTTAACCGCGATTATCACTGGGATCGATCGGAGGATATAGCTTTTTATGACTCGCTGATTACCCCTACGGTAACCCACGTGCAAGTGGCGGACACTCTCAGCGCTCACGACGGATCCGATTCAGTGGTTGTGCGTACTGTTACCGCTTATCACCCCGACGATATTCTTCTGACATGGTTCAATCTTGATTACCGTACACAATATCTTGCAAAGAACGAGCGTCCGGACAGACGTAAGATAAGTCTGGTAATGGGAGCGCCCTCCGATACATTTCCCGAGATGCGGATTGTGGGAGCGGGGGACCTTGACGGACTTCTGTCCGATCACTGGGCAATCAGAACATCCTCGGTGACCAGGGATACTATAGATTATTGGATTACAGATACAATGGTGTCGGGACTTGATTCCCTCCGTGTGTCATTGACCTACCTGCGCACCGATTCCACAGATGGTCTTAGTCTGACCACCGATACCCTGCGCTTGTTCATGCGTGGCGTAAATACGCGTGCTGCCGAAGCAAAAGCAGCCGCTAAAGAGGCTGAGAAACGTCGTAAAGCTATGGAAAAAGGCGACACACTTCCGCTTCCCGAACCCCCCTCGCTAAAAATTACCGCCGCCGGAAAAGGTACTCAGGATGTTCATCTGCCATATTATTTGAGTTTTGATAAGCCTGTAGTGGAAATCGATTCGTCGCAAATAACACTTCAGATAAAATCCGATACCCTTTGGGTCTCTGCAGGCAGACCTCGCCTAAAGATAGCGAATCCTTTGAATCCGACATCTTTGACGGTAGAATATGCATGGGAACCGGGAGCACAGTACAAGCTGACAATTGATTCGGCGGCAATCCATGACGTATATGGCTATGTTAACAAAAAAACCGAACAGAGTATCAGTGTACATAAACTTGAGGATTATTCGTCGATACGCTTTAATGTCACACCGGTTTTACCGGACTCATTAGGGCAGATAGTAGTCGAATTGCTCAATAAGAGTGATGTGCCCGTAGCATCGCGTCCTGTTGAAAACGGAAGTGTGTTATTTGAATATCTGATGCCCTCGGTGTATTACGCCCGTGCATATATCGATAGGAACAATAACGGTAAATATGATGTGGGAAGTGTTACCGACAGTATTCAGCCGGAAGAAGTGGCATATTATTCCAGGAAACTGAATCTTAAGAAAAATTGGGATATCGAGCAGTCATGGAATATTTATGAATTGCCTCTTGACATACAGAAGCCAATTGATGTAAAGAAGAATAAGCCGGCGGTAAAGAAGGGCGAAAGATTACGTGATGAATATGACGAGGACGAGGATGAAGATGGTTTCGGCACCGACTATTTCGAAAGAGATATGAACCGTAACAGAAACCGGAATAACAGCGGTAGGGGATACTCTCCCGGAAGCTCCTCAAATTATAACAGATAATGATTGACAACCGAAACATTACACCGCGGGGAATTTTACCCGAGCCTACTTTGCGACGCCTGCCATGGTATCTTGCATATGTAAGTCTGTTGCGACGTCAGGATATTGAATATGTATCGTCCACTACCATTGCGAAGGAACTAAATGTCGATTCCTCCCAGATTGCGAAGGATCTGTCGTTCATCGATATTAAAGGAAAAACCCGTATAGGTTACGAAGTTGCTCTCCTGGAAGAAACACTGCGTGATTTTCTTGGCTTTAACCGGATGCACAATGCTGTTATTGTCGGGGTAGGCAGTCTCGGAGGTGCTCTGATGTCCGATCGCGGTCTCGATCACTATGGTTTGAATATTGTAGCGGGATTTGACGTGTCGCCAAAAGTTGTGGGAACCACTATAAAAGGTATTCCTGTTTACGACATTTCCGATCTGGCGGCAGTGCGCCGGGAAACAGGAGCCGAAATCGGAATTATCACTGTACCATTTGATCAGGCTCAGGAGGTGGCGGACACGATGATCGCTGCCGGAATTCATGCCTTGTGGAATTTCACGCCTTACCGTATCCGTACTTCATCGGAGATTGTAGTGTCCAATACTTCGATCTATGCCCATCTGGCAGTAATGTATAACCGACTTGATCTGCGTGATCCCGGATTAAATGAATTCTTATGAAAATTCTGCTTCTTGACCGCTATCCCGGACATACGGTGCAGATGCCCGTACCCCTTACCCTTGTACCTGATTCAGCTTTGGTAACCGGTAACAATCCTATGTTCCTGGCTGATTTCTCATCACGATGGGAGGGTCAGCTGTTTCTCGCGTTCCGTATAGGCAGGCTCGGTAAGAATATCGCGGTGAAATTCGCACAGCGTTATTATGATGCTGTGACTGTGGGACTGCGTGCGGTAGCTGTGGATTTGGAAAATGATCTGAAAAGCTATGCACAAGGAGGTGGACTTGCCGGTGCTTTTGATTCGGGTGTTGCTCTCGGCGAATGGCAGCCGGTTCCTCCTGAAGGCTCCTATGATATTAAAGCCGCAGGTCTGGAAGCGGTTCTCTACAGCCATGCAGTCGCTATTGATGCCGTTGTCAGTGCCGTGAGCCGTTATATGACTCTTAAGACCGGTGATGTAATAAGTGCTGTGCATCTCGGACCCCGGTTGCCGCTTACCCGTGACATGATCGTTTCCGCATCAATAGGGGAGAAGAAAGTGCTTCGTATAAAAATAAAATAATCAAAATCGACCGGAACGTTGTTATAACAGTAAACACGTTTCGTCATGCATAATTCCGATAATAACAAGACAGCCGTTTCCGTCCCACAGCAGCCGTTGTGTAAAAGAATCCTGCATTATGTCATTCGCTTCGGCATTCCTCTGCTGATGTCAGGGGTGCTGATCGCATGGCTTTTTCACAAGGTAAATATCCATCAGGTAGAAACCATCATCCGTCAGGGATGTGATTTCCGATGGATAGTGCTTATGATGGTTCTCACCACCATGTCGCATATTATACGCGGTATACGCTGGGGAATCCAGCTCCGCGGAGCCGGTGTGCCGCGCATGACAGTGACCGCTGAGAGCGTTGCAATATTCGGAGCATATGCGCTTAATCTGATTTTTCAGAGTCTCGGGGAGGCATGGAGGTGCATATATGTGTCTCGCCGCGAACGAGTACCTCTTACTACGGTGATCGGGACTGATATAGGCGACCGTGCGTCGGATGCAGTGATGATAGTGCTTATTTCATCTCTCGCTGCAGTGGTTGCACGTCCGGCGCTCGAATCATTCCTGTCACATTATGCTGTCGGCAGGGATCTGACCCGGTTTTTTTCAGATCCTATGGTATGGTGTGTGATAGTAGGACTGATAGCTGCCATAAGTATTATCCTGCATTTTTGTGGTAGGAGTTCGGTGGTCAGCAAAATCAAAACCGGCGTAAGCAAGATCTGGCAAGGTTTCAGGATACTCTTTACTATGCGTGGCAAAGGGGTTTATGTAGTTCTCACTTTCGGTATCTGGACATGCTACTTCCTGGAGACTTACGTGTGCTTTTATGCATTCCCGTTTACACGTGAGCTGATTCATCAGCCGGGAATGGCATACGGACTCATACCGGGACTGGTGGTATTTGTATTCGGATCGTTCAGCATGGCTATTCCGTCAAACGGTGGTCTCGGTCCGTGGAATCTTGCTGTGATGTTCGCCCTCTCGCTATATGGTATAAGTGACACTGACGGAACAGCATTTTCACTTGTAATGTGGGGTTTCCAGGCTTTGATGCTTGTGATTCTCGGTATATTCAGCGCAATATATGTCAGCACCACCGGCAGGCGTGCTGCCGGTAGTGCAGTATCTAAAACGGTTACTCCTTGATTCCGTAAGCCAGATCACCTGCATCACCAAGTCCGGGCACGATATAAGAGTGTTCGTTAATTTCCGGATCAATTGCACCGACCCAAACGGTAGTAGCCGAGTCGGGGAAAGTACGGCATACATAATCAACAGCCTGTTGTGAGGCTATGACGGATGCTACATGTACACGCGCCGGAGTTCCCTTTGTTAGCAGAGCGCGGTAACTGAGTTCCATCGACGCACCGGTGGCAAGCATAGGATCGGCAAGGATCAAGGTCTTGCCATCAAGGTTCGGTGAAGCTATATATTCGATAAATACATCGAAATTTTCTTTCTCCTTGTATTTCCGGTACGCCGATACAAAGGCGTTTTCAGCCGTATCGAAGAAGTCAAGAAAACCTTTATGGAACGGCACACCTGCACGGAATATGGTTCCGAGAACAATTTTTTCAGTAAATTCCTGACATACCGCAGTACCAAGCGGGGTGGCGACGTCGTAATCGTGATAAGAGAGTGTCTTACTGATTTCATACGCCATGATTTCACCTATTCGTTCAAGATTCCGGCGAAACCGGAGCATATCTTTCTGTATATTGATGTCGCGTAGTTCTGCCATGTACTGACTTATCAGTGATGGCGTATCAGCAAAATTGATGACCTTCATAATAGTTTGAATTTTCTATAAATCATATCATAATTGTCCCTGCTCAACGGCGACCGCGACGCGCTCGATGATAGCGTCCTCGCGATCCTTCTGCGGATTATATCCGGTTTTAAGATTTACTCCGAAAAAGCGTCCGAAGGTTTGCCAGAACCCTGCCCTGAATGAACCGAGAAATGCCTTTATGATATTATAGCTCGACTGATCGGTTTCACGGTTTATGAGCTTTATGAGCATTTTTGCCTGAGATTTTGTGAATTTCCTCAATGTGGGTTTATATTGCTCGAATACAGCCTTTTCCATTTTCTTGAGGTGATCCTCACGCTCTTGTTGTGTAGGCAGAGTCTCGATATATTCATAAGTCTCAAGCAGAGTCTCGCATATCAGCTTGGCATATGGAAGAGTCTTGCGCACGTCACGCACCGTACGCCAGTAAAACTCCTCTTCCTTCTTGTTGCGGAATTTCAGTGTCGGGAATACGGTCACCTCGTTGAGAACTACCATCATGACGGAGTCTCCGTCGACTTCGGTAAAGTAATATCCCCGCATAGCTTTCTTCCGCGCGGAACCTACAGCCAGATCGCCGGTTTCTTCGGAGTCCTCATCTGTATCGGGCATAACGGCAGCTTCGATCTGAAAAGTCAGACAGAGAATGACAGCTGCGACCAGAGTCCTGAGCCATCCTGCGAGCGTCGGGATGTTATGTCGGTCAGTGTGATACATTGATAATATAACGTCCGGGAGCGCACAAAGATTGCCGGAAGGTATTACTTTTTCGGTGTATGACTTACCGGAGGATAGTCGAGAGTGTAATGTAACCCACGTGATTCGTGACGTTCTTTAGCTTGTCGCATGATAAGATAGCCAACATTGATTATGTTGCGCAGCTCGCATATTTCACGTGAAGCCTTGGAGCATTTGAACAGTTTTTCGGTCTCCTCGTATAGTATGTCAAGTCGGTTCCAGGCGCGGTCGAGTCGAAGATTTGACCTTACTATGCCAACGTACGCGCTCATTATCTGTCCGACCTCGCGTATGCTCTGGGTGATGAGCACCATCTCTTCCGGGTGGCGTGTCCCTTCATCGTTCCAGTCGGGTATGTCATCGCGCAGATCGTAATGTGATATCGCATCAGAAGCATGGCGTGCGGCTGCATCAGCATATACCACCGCTTCAATCAACGAGTTTGAGGCAAGACGATTGCCGCCATGCAGGCCCGTACAGGAACATTCGCCTACAGCGTACAACCGCTTGATGGATGATTCTCCGTTAAGATCCACGGCTATACCGCCGCAAAGATAATGGGCTGCCGGAGCTACGGGAATGTAATCGCGTGTGATGTCAATACCGAGCGACAGACACTTGGCGTAAATGTTCGGGAAATGCCGTTTGGTTTCTTCCGGATCTTTATGAGTCACGTCCAGATATACATGATCATCACCGTTAAGTTTCATCTCACTGTCAATGGCGCGTGCGACAATGTCGCGTGGCGCGAGTGACAGGCGCGGATCATATTTGTGCATGAATTCCTCTCCGCGGAGGTTGCGGAGAACGGCTCCATACCCTCTCATTGCCTCAGTGATCAGGAACGACGGACGGTCGCCGGGATGATAAAGGGCGGTGGGGTGGAACTGGATGAATTCCATATCGCGAACTGTGCCTTTCGCACGGTACACCATGGCGATGCCGTCGCCGGTAGCAACGAGCGGATTGGTAGTGGTAGTGTAAACGGCACCAACGCCGCCGGTAGCCATCAGGGTTGCGCGTGCCAGAAATTTGTCGACTTTACCAGTGTTAAGGTCAAGCACATATGCACCATAACATGTGATGTCGGGAGTCCGGCGAGTAACAATCTTTCCTAAATGATGCTGGGTGATTATTTCAATCGCGAAATGATGTTCGTAGATATCTATATCGGGATTCTTCCTCACAGCCTTGATCAGGCTCTGCTGGATCTCATAGCCGGTGTTGTCGGCATGATGGAGAATACGGAATTCCGAGTGTCCGCCTTCTCTATGGAGATCGAAATCACCTTTTTCATTACGGTCAAAATCCACCCCCCAATTAATGAGTTCCTTAATCTGGGCGGGAGCTTCAGTTACAACTTTACGCACTGCCGCCGGATCCGAGAGCCAGTCTCCGGCTATCATGGTGTCCTCGATATGTTTTTCGAAGTTATCAACCTCCAGGTTCGTTACTGAGGCAACACCTCCTTGAGCGAGGGCTGTATTTGCTTCATCAAGAGATGTTTTGCAGACAAGGGCGACTTTACCCCCTTTGCGGGCGACCTTAAGCGCGAAGCTCATGCCGGCAATGCCCGATCCGATAACTAAATAATCATACTTATAGGTCATGATGTTTTCATGTTAGAACCGCAGATCCGTCATCAGGCGAAATCACACCGCAAAGATAATTGATAAATCCTTACCTGACAAAAAAATTGCCGCACGTGGTTCTCCTGAGTTACCGGATGAGATCGGAAGTGTATGAGTCGGGCAGTCGACGGCAGTTGTATCCGGAAGCCATGATCTCGCCATATGCGCCTGCCGACCGTATGGCAACCAGATCTCCGCGCCGGGTCAGATTCATTTCCACAGCTTTGCCAAAAACATCGGATGACTCACATACCGGACCCACTACATCGTAGACTGTCATCGGTCCGTCGGAAGTGATATTTTCTATTTTATGATAAGCCTGATAAAGAGCGGGACGAATCAGATCGGTCATTCCTGCGTCAAGGATGGCGAATTGCTTAGCTGTTCCTTGTTTAACGTATGTCACTCTGCTTATCAGGCTTCCGCACTGTCCTACGACCGCACGACCGAGCTCAAAATGCACGTTTTGTCCGTTACGCAGTTTCAGATGACGGCGGTAGGTATCGAAATATGCTTTAAAGTCAGGCACGGAATGAGCGTCCGGATTGTGGTAGTCAATACCGAGTCCACCCCCTACATTTATATTCGGCAGTTTTATTCCACGTGCTTCAAGCCGGTCCTGGATTGAATTGATACGGTTACACAGAGCGGTGAAGTCCGACATATCGAGTATCTGTGAGCCTATATGGAAATGTAGTCCGATAAGTTCTATATGTTTCAACCTTAATGCGAGGTCGATTACGCGCTCCAGATCAGCTAAGCTGATGCCGAATTTGTTTTCGGCAAGTCCGGTGGTGATGTTGGCGTGTGTATGGGCGCCGATGTCAGGGTTGACACGTATTGCCACGCGGGCTGTTTTACCCGCCTCTTCTGAAAGATTGTCAATCACTTCCAGTTCGGGTTCCGACTCGACATTAAAACAGAATATGTCATGCTGTAAACCTGTCCGGATCTCCCGATCAGTTTTTCCTACGCCCGCAAACACTATTTTCGAGGATGGAAATCCGGCGGCGACTGCCGCCTCCACTTCACCTCCGCTTACGCAGTCGGCGCCGAGTCCGGCAAGTGCTATCGCCGACATTATCCGGGGATTGGCGTTGGCTTTTACAGCATAGTGCACATGGAAACCGTTTGAGCCGTTTGCAAACCGGGTTATTTCGTCAAGCGTCAGGCGCAACAGATTCATGTCATAGTAATAGAACGGAGTTTCAATTTTACGGAACTGTTCTACCGGGAATATAGTATATGACATTTGTCAGTCCTTATTTTTATTAAAAAGATGTTCACTGAGCGAGCGGAGAGCACGTTCCTTGTCTTCCATACGTATCAGGAACGAGATATTATAATTGCTGCCTCCGAAAGAAATCATACGTGTGGGAATGTCACGCATGGCATCGAGTGCTTTTGCCTCGAATCCTATGTTTTCCCAGTTGAGGTCGCCGACCACGCAGACTATGCACATATCTCCGTCGACGGTCACCGTTCCATATTTCTTCAGATCCTCGACTATGGCGTGAAGATGGCGGGGATTGTCGATTGATACCGATACGCCTACCTCCGAAGTGCAGATCATATCGATTGATGTCTGATAGCTTTCAAAAATCTCGAACACTTTACGCAAGAAACCGTAAGCGAGCAGCATGCGGCTCGATTTAATTTTTATTGCAGTGATATTGTCCTTGGCTGCGACAGCTTTGATACGTAATTTTTCCGTGTCGTTCGAAATAATGGTGCCCGGTGCATCGGGTTGCATCGTGTTGAGCAGTCGAACGGGAATATTTGCGAATTTCGCAGGCTGCACGCATGAGGGATGAAGGATTTTTGCTCCGAAATAGGCGAGTTCCGCCGCCTCATCGAAATTAAGCTGACGGACAGGTGATGTTTTGTCCACTACGCGTGGATCGTTATCGTGCATTCCGTCTATATCGGTCCAGATCTGTATTTCTTCAGCCCCGATTGCCGCCCCAATAAGGGATGCCGAGTAATCACTGCCTCCGCGCTGAAGATTATCCACTTCTCCGTATGAATTACGGCAGATAAATCCCTGGGTTATGAAAATATCGGCGTCAGGAGCTTCCTCTATCATCGGCAACAGTCTGCGCCGTATGGCTTGACTGTCAGGCTCGCCGTTGCGGTCAATACGCATGTAGTCGAGAGCCGGGAGCATCACAGCCTTTACACCTCGTTCCAGAAGAAGATTGAGCATCATACGTGTAGACATGATTTCCCCCTGTGACAGAATTACCTTTTCCTCGTTACGGGTAAAGACATCTTTGGTGAAACTCCGGAGAAAGTCGAATTGGGCACGTATAGCATCTAAAGTCATTTGGCGATACTCGTCCGTTTCATAAAGTTCGTCAATATGTGCCAGATACTTTCTTTCAAGCTGATTTATCACATCGTTTGCTCCCTCGGGATTCCCTTTGTGAAGATACTCTGAAATTTCTACAAGGGTGTTGGTAGTCTTTGACATTGCCGATAGAACAACGATTTTGCGTTCGCCGTCGGTTATAAGATTTGCCACATCCTTGATACGGGAGGCGGAGCCAACAGATGTTCCGCCGAATTTCAATACTTTCATTAATTCTGTCTGTGATTTTAGGATGCAAAGTTAGTAATTGTTTTTAAAAATATAAGCTTAACGATACTGATAACGCGGTAGAAAGACAATTTTTCACTCTCCTGCCGTTTTCTATATGACGCCGGTGTGTTACGTTCGCTGAAGCTCGGTGCTGAGTCAAAAATGAAGTTTTATCAATAACAGAGTTTATGAGCAGGAATTATAGAGCCGATTGGCACGATTATAAGTCGAAGTGCATCTATCACATTACCCTTATGAAGAATCCGGATATGCCCCGATTCGGATATATCGCCGGCGATTGTTCTATTCCTGCCGGCTCGAGGGGGAGTTCTTATCTGTCGGCTTCCCCGCTGGGACGGGTTGTGAAGGAGGCATTGAGGGAGATCCCCTCTATTCATCCTGCGTTACAACTCTATCAGTATGCTCTGATGCCCGATCATCTGCATCTTGTGTTGAATGTGGCATACGAACTTGATGAGATTTTAGGAAGGAAAATCGGACGGTTCAAAAACTTGATTAATGTTAAGGCAGGAATGGTCGGCGTGTTTGACGAGGGTTTCAATGATCAGATCCTCAAACCGTAAACTCGATCATGTTTATAAGTATCTCCGGGAGAATCCCTATCGGTTGGCTATCCGCAGGAGAGTGCCCGATTTTTTTTCTGAGAAGGAATCAGCTTAAAATCAGCAATGTCGTTTGTCAGGCTTACGGAAACATCCAGCTTCTTGCCAATCCTTTCATGGAGCAGGTGATAGTACATAGGGCGGAGACGGATGAGCAATTTGAGCATCATAAGGAGGAATGGCTCTATAATGCAGCTAATGGAGGGGTTTTGGTATCACCGTTCATCAGCAAAAGAGAGAAATTAGTGAAGACTGAGGCTGAGGCTCTTGAAGGCAGGTATATCATAATTACTCATGAGGCTTTCGGAGATCGGTATAAGCCGTCGGGACACGATTTCGAACTGTGTTCACAGGGGCGGCTCCTCATTATTTCTCTTGGGTTGCCGTCGAAAACCGAGCTTTCGCGTAATCACTGCATCCGAATGAATAGGCTCGCCGAAGCTATCTGTAACGGCGGTAGCGATTTCTGCTCAGTTAGTAATTGTTTTTAAAAATAGATGGGAGCTAAAGTCCGGATCAAGGAAAAATTGCTAAATTTGCGCTATGTTTAAATTCTTCTCCCGTACACCTTATCGTATAGGTGTCGCCCTCGGTGGGGGCGGCGCTCGTGGGTTCGCTCATCTCGGCGCGCTTCAGGCAATGCACGAAGTGGGTATTCGTCCGGATATAGTTGCCGGTGTGTCAGCCGGAGCTGTAGTGGCAGTAATGTACTCGGCAGGACTAACCCCGCAACAGATGCTGGAGTCGTTCAGCGGCTTGTCCTTCAAAGATTTTGCTGAAATAGGAATGCCTCGCGGTGGTTTTTTCAGCATGGAGGGGTTCAAGGATTTCATCCGGCGCACTACCGGAGTGAAACGCATTGAAGATTTGAAAATCCCCACTGTCATCGGGGCTACCGATCTTGTAGGAGGACGCCCGGTAATGTTCGAGCAAGGTGAAATCGGCGAGGTCGTGGCTGCATCATGCTCGATCCCCATAGTGTTCCGTCCTGTTACCATCGACGGAGTGCGTTACGTCGACGGAGGCGTGCTACACAACCTTCCTGCCTGGACTATACGTTCGCGTTGCCGACACTTGTTTGGGATCAACGTAAGTTGTCTCCCCTCGCGCGAAGTGCACAACTCTGTCATAGACATGGCGATGCGCTCATATGAACTTGTCACCAAAACCAACTCGGTTCAGGATATGCGTCTGTGTGATCTTGTGATTTCGATGGATGCTATCGCTGATTATAAAGTATTTAATTTACGCGAAATTCGCAAAGTGTATCAAATAGGTTATATCAACACAATGGACACCCTTCTCGCGCATGGATTCCGACCAAGGCGCCGGCAGAGTTGACAATTGTGATAATTGTTTAATTAATGAATAAACCCATAATTTATCAGCTACTCCCTCGACTCTATACCAACTACAACGACAATTGCCGCCCGAACGGAACACTGGAAGAAAACGGTTCGGGTAAACTGAATGGCATAACCGAGGAAGTGCTCGCGGATATCCGCTCTCTGGGTACAACCCATGTATGGTATACAGGTGTAATAGAACACGGGCATTGCCCGGATTATACGTCTTTCGGTATCGAACGTGACAATCCTTATGTTATCAAAGGTCAGGCAGGATCACCCTATGCTATCAAGGACTACTATGACATAGATCCCGACCTTGCGGAGAATGTGCCGGAACGTATGGCGGAATTTGAAGCGCTTGTCGCACGAACACATGCCGCCGGTATGAAAGTGGTGATAGATTTCGTTCCGAATCATCTCGCGCGTCATTATGTGTCGGATGCACGTCCTGAAGGTGTCAGGGAGTTTGGCTCCGACGATGACGCGACGGTATATTTCAGGCGCGACAATAATTTCTATTACATTCCGCGGCAGCTGTTCTCTCCCAATATCGCAGTCAAGGAGGGTGTGCCTCCCTATACGGAGTTTCCGGCACGCGCTACTGGTAATGACTGTTTTTCAGCATTTCCCGGGCAGAATGACTGGTACGACACTGTAAAACTCAACTACGGCATCGATTACGGTGACGGTACACGTCAGTTCCATCCGGTTCCCGACACATGGTATAAGATGCTGCATGTATTGCGTTACTGGGCATCAAAGGGAGTCGATGCTTTCCGATGTGATATGGTGGAGATGGTTCCGCTTGAATTCTGGGAATGGGCTATTCCCGAAGTCAAACGCTCATATCCCGAAGTCCAGTTCATAGCCGAGATTTACAATATATCACTCTATCGCGATTTCATACACAGGGGCGGTTTCGACTACCTGTATGACAAAGTGAATCTTTACGACACTCTGCGCGCCATAGAGTGTAGCGTTACCTCCGCCGCCAATATCACCAATTGCTGGCAGACGGTCGACGGCATTCAGCAGCATATGTTGAATTTCCTTGAAAATCACGACGAGCAGCGGTTTGCATCCTCTTTCTATGCCGGTGATGCCAACCGGGTGATACCGTCGCTTGTAGTGGCGACTACAATTTCGACCGGTCCGATGATGATTTACGGAGGACAGGAACTCGGCGAACCCGCCGCTGATGCCGAAGGGTTCAGCGGTCATGACGGACGAACCACCATTTTCGACTACTGGAGTATTCCCACAGTGCGCCGGCGTCTGAACGGGGGCAAACCGTCGGACTGTAATATGACCGAAAGTGAACGTAATCTCCGCCGGCAGTATGCGCGCATCCTCAGCCTCGCAAACGAGGAAGCAGCCATAGCTCATGGGGAGTTCTTCGATCTGATGTATGTCAATTACACTTCTCCGGGAATCAATCCGCATCGCCAGTACATATATTTGCGTCATTATGCTGATGAGACACTTCTGATAGCCGTCAATTTTGCCTACGAGCAAGCAGAGGCATCCATCAATATCCCCGAACATGCGTTTGATTTTCTCGGACTGTCCCGTGGTGAGTACAAAGTGCGCGAACTGCTTTCCGATAGCGAGGCAGAGATACGTGAACTGTCTGAGACAGTGCCGTTTGAAACCGTTATACCGGCAAAGGGAGCGGTGATATGGAAGCTGGTTCCTCACGATGATGAAAAAAAATCGGAAGAACAGACCGTTCAAACAGCAAAAAGTAAGTAACTTTGTAAAAAATATCCAATCCTCCATCACAATGAATTCAGTAATACACCCCATCAAGATTTTTGCAGGGACAAATTCGCGCTATATGGGTGAAGAAATCTGCCGCTGCCTCGGTATGGAGCTCGGCAAGATGAATATTACCCGTTTTGCCGACGGCGAGTTTGAAGTGTCGTTTGAAGAACCTATCCGCGGCTGCGAGGTATATCTCGTTCAATCGACGTTCCCCAACAGCGATAATCTGATGGAACTTCTGCTGATGATCGACGCTGCCAAGCGCGCGTCGGCACATTCGGTAATCGCCGTTATACCTTATTTCGGTTGGGCACGTCAGGACCGCAAAGACAAACCCCGTGTTTCTATCGCTGCCAAGCTTGTAGCCGATCTTCTGAGTGCTGCCGGAGTCAACCGCGTGATCACGATGGACCTCCATGCCGATCAGATCCAGGGATTCTTCAACGTACCGGTCGACCACCTGTATGCGTCATCGGTATTTATTCCTTACATCAAGTCGCTTAACCTTGAAGATGTGGTTATCGCTACACCTGATGTTGGTGGCGCCAAGCGTGCAAACGGCTATGCGAAATATCTTGATGCACCCCTCGTTCTCTGTCACAAACAGCGTGCAAAGGCAAACGTCGTTGCCGATATGACAGTGATCGGTGATGTCAAGGACAAGAATGTCATTCTGATTGATGACATGGTGGATACGGCAGGTACTATTGTAAAGGCTGCCAATCTCATGAAAGAAAAAGGCGCCAAGAGCGTTCGTGCACTTGCGTCACACGCCATAATGAGTGATCCGGCATCACAGCGTGTAAACGACAGTGAACTCTGTGAGATGATATTTACCAACAGCATACCTTTCCACAAGGATTGCCCCAAGTGTACCGTACTCAGTGTGGCAGAAATGATTGCTGATACTATTAACCGCGTTCATAACAATCAGTCAATCTCATCGCAGTACGTATTCAAATAACTGTTTTCAACTTATTTGAAACGGTCTTGGTGTTCTGTAAACAAAACACCGGGACCGTTTCGCGCGTTTTATAATTAATGAACAGACTCTGGCTTTTTCTTCTGACTCTTACAGTCAGCTTTTGTGCGGTAGCGAAGCAGTATGCCGTGAAAGATGTACCAAACGTACAGCTTGCCGACTCCACACGCTTTGTGTCGAATCCCGATGGTATT
Organism: uncultured Bacteroides sp.; assembly: GCA_964555405.1. Lineage (GTDB taxonomy): Bacteria > Bacteroidota > Bacteroidia > Bacteroidales > Muribaculaceae > Paramuribaculum. Next base: position 15,470 of record CAZKSF010000013.1, on the reverse strand, counting down.
CTGTCGGAGGCTACTGTCCGTGCTATCGACAGTGAAATATCCCGTCTGCGCCGTGCGACCACAGCCGAAGTGGCTGTTGTGGTGATTGACGATATTAAGGATTCAGACGACATCGACCGTTTTGCGACGGAGCTGTTCACTGACTGGGGGATTGGAAAATCCGACCGTGACAATGGCGTGTTGGTACTGTTGGTCAAGGATCAGCGTGCGGTGACTATACGTACCGGGCAGGGCGCCGAAGGGGTGGTTACCGATCTGGCTGCCGGACGAATCATCCGCAATGTCATGACTCCATATTTCCGTGACGGTGATTACGACAATGGTCTTGCCGAAGGTGTCAGACGTATATCGGAACTGATCTCCGATCCGGATACTGCTGACGAATTACGGTCGTCACAAACCGATCGGCATTCTCAAGGCGGCAATGACGACTACCTGTGGAACATGTACCTCTGGCTCGCATGTCTGCTCGGTGCAGGAAGTCTGATTGTGGTTGGTGGAGCAATACTGAAATCCCGCAACGAGGACGATGTGACCCGTTACCGGTCGCTGGAGCGGTTGCGTATGCCGATGCTGTTCATAGCGTTCCTGAGTATAGGACTCGGATTGCCCGCATGGCTGTGGCTCCGGTGGAAAATGCGGCGCATACGCCTGCATGCACGCACATGCGATTCCTGTGGCTCGGATATGCGTAGGCTTAGTGAAGAAGAAGATAATCAGTATCTTACTTCGGTGCAGGACGCTGAGGAGCGCTTGAATTCCGTTGATTATGACGTATGGTTGTGTCCGAAATGCGGACGCAAGGAAGTCATTCCGTATGTCAATCGTCAGACTGCCTACAGCGAGTGCCCCAAGTGTCATGGACGGACCAGAGCTCTGTTGTCCGATCAGGTTGTAAAGGCACCTACTCCGCTCTCCGACGGCATGGGTGTGCGGACATACAGTTGCCGTCATTGCGCACACCGCGATACAACGCAGTACAATATTCCCAAGGTAGTGGTCGTTCCTCCTGTACGCCGTCGTGGCGGAGGCGGAGGTTTTGGCGGCTTCGGAGGCGGTTTCGGAGGAGGCGGTTTCGGGGGTGGATCCACAATGGGTGGAGGTGCCACAGGCAGGTGGTGATAAATAACTTATTCAATAATAATATGATAGAACGCATAATAATAATAGATTCAGTTGATCCGGTTACTTTCTACGGCGTCAACAACAGTAACATGCAACTCATCCGCAATCTTTTCCCGAAACTCAGAGTGGCGGCTCGTGGTTCTGTTATAAAGGTCCTCGGCGATGATGAGGAGACTGCTGAGTTTGAAAAGACTATCCACGCGCTTGAAGAATATGCCGTGCGCTATAATCGTCTTAGCGAGGATGCCATACTTGATATCGTTCGTGGAGGATCCGCGCCGGAAGTACGATCCGATGGTGTCATAATATTCGGTGTGAACGGTAAACCGATTTCCGCCCGCACCCCCAATCAGCAGCTGCTTGTGGAGACATTCCGTAACAATGATCTCACATTTGCGCTTGGTCCGGCGGGTACGGGTAAAACCTATATAGCCATCGCACTCGCAGTGCGCGCACTGAAAAATAAAGAAGTACGAAAGATCATACTCTCGCGTCCAGCGGTAGAGGCGGGCGAAAAGCTTGGTTTCCTGCCCGGCGACATGAAAGACAAGATCGATCCGTATCTGCAACCTCTATATGATGCTCTCGAAGATATGATTCCCTCGGTTAAACTTAAGGAATACATGGAGTCAAAAGTCATTCAGATAGCTCCGCTTGCCTTCATGCGCGGTCGAACGCTGAATGATGCGATAATAGTGCTTGATGAGGCTCAGAATACCACAACGCATCAGATAAAGATGTTCCTTACACGTCTCGGAATGAACGGTAAGATGATTATTACCGGAGATGTCACGCAGATCGACCTGCCGCGCACCCAGCAGTCAGGACTTGTGCAGGCTCTTCGTGTGCTGTGTGGTGTTCCCGGTATAGGAATCGTGGAATTCAGCAAAAAAGATATAGTGCGTCATGCGCTTGTACAGCGTATTGTCGAGGCATACGAGCGATATGATAATTCGGAAAAGAGTTCCGGTGCTGATCGTGCCGGGACAGATGAGGTAGCTGCCGACTGATCAGTTTTCGCTGAGTTTCCGGCGTTCGAAAAAGAATCGGGTGGCTACTATGAACAGTAGCGTGCCGGCTCCCTGCATTATAGCAGCCATCCGGAACGCATTCGCAAATCCGGCGTACTCGGCAATTACACCTCCGAGCAGAATGCCGAGACCCATCCCGAGATCCCATGAGATAAGAATTGAAGAATTGGCGGTTCCGCGCTGATCGTGTCGGGCGACTTTCACGAACATATTCAGAAATGCCGGATACATTTGACCGTTGCCGAGTCCTATCAGGAGCGCCGACATGTAATAAGCCCACGGAGTATTTACAAAGGCGAAGAGTGAATAGCCTAATAGCGAAAGCAGCACTCCCCGCATGCAGTTGCGGGTCATAAGCCCTTGCCGGAGTGACTTTGCACCAAACAGACGCGACATCACAAGTCCTGCCGAAAGTATAAGAAAGAACAATCCCGTGCCATCGGTTATGCCGAGCATTTCCTGACCATATATCGCTACGTAATTACTCATAACTCCCCAGCAAAGTCCGAACAGAGCTATGTTGATCGCCATCAGCCAGGCTCTGCCCAGGAAGAAATGGTCAAGACTTAGAGCCGGACGTCCGGTCACCCGTTTGCGCTCCGGAATCCTGACACTGCTGCTGCATAGGAATCCCAGTCCGGCAAGTGCCAGAGAAAGCCAGAACAGAGTGCCGAAGTTGCCGGAGGAGTGATAGATGTATATCCCCACAGTGGGAGCTATCGCCATCGCCAGATTGTTGCTGAGTCCGTAGTATCCGATTCCTTCGTTGCGTCGTTCTGACGGCAGGACATCAATAGCAACAGTGCTGTTTGCTACCGTAGTTGCGCCGAACGGAATGCCGTGCATGGTACGGACTATGGCGAACATAAGCAGTCCGGCAGCTCCGAGATATCCGGCGAAGCACACGAAGAAACAGAAAAAGCATATCATCAGCACTCTTTTCCGGTCAAAAGTATCTACTACGAATCCGCTGAACGGGCGCACAAGCAGAGTGGCTATCGTGTAGCCCGAGAGCACGATGCCTATCGTGTCCTTGTCGGCGGCAAATTCACTGTCAAGATATAGCGGTAGAAGTGGGGTCAGGAGATAGAAAGCGAAAAACATCAGGAAATTGCATGCCATTACTTTCAGGTATTCCCTGTTCCACAGACGTGCTGCGGGTCGTGATGAATCCTTGACAACAGGTTCTTTCATCTTTTTTTGAAATTCAGGGTGCAAAATTATAAAAAATAGTCGGAAAAAAGATAAAATATGGATATTAGTAGTAATTTTGTGAATTAATACTAATACTGTTTTATATGACTCGTTTTCCCATTTTTCTGGCTATGGCACTCGCATGTCTGTCGGGGTCACATGCATTAGCCGATATAAAATTGTCCGGTTTCCCGATAGGCACTCAGCGGGGCTACCAGTATGAGACCGGTAGTGTGCAGCTGAATATCCAGTATCTCGCCTTCGACGGTCGTCTTGACACTTACTTCGCCACCGAGGATAGATCGTACACCTGGGTTGGTCTTGATCTCCTACGACCACATGTCATAACCCGTGTCGGCTGGTCGCCACGTAACGACAGTCAGGGTGAACGGCGCTTGCGTACCGGTGTGATACAGGGTGCCAACCGTGCTGACTTCCTTGATGCCATACCTATATATGTAATCCGCGAGGATGGTAAAATCGGCGAGATCAGCTATGGTGATGTGGAATGTTCGCGGGCATTCCGCTATGTACGTTTCGTGAGTACAGGTAACGGCCGGTGCAATATCGCGGAACTTGAATTTTACGGATATCAGGGTAATGGCGATGACTCTCACCTCTTCCAGGTTACCAATCTCCCGACAGTGGTTATAAATACTGTCGATGCTGTGGAGCCGTTCGATAAGGAAACAAATATCGAGTCAAATATAATCATAATTGACAATAACCGCATAAATATAGATAAGTCGGCGACAGTGCGCGAGCGCGGTAACGGTAGCCGTACGTTCCCCAAGAAGCCGTGGCGTATCAAATTCGACAAGAAACAGCAGCCGCTCAATGCTCCTGCCAAAGCGAAAAAATGGACTTTGATTAACAATTACGGCGATAAAACGTTAATGCGTAATCTTGTGGCATTCGAGATCGCACGCCGTCTGGATATGAGGTATGTTTCGTATGCGCAACCGGTGGATGTCATTTTGAACGGCGAGTATAAGGGATGTTACCAGCTTTGCGACCAGATGGAAGTGAACGAAGGTCGTCTCGACATCACCGAAATGGATGAGGATGATATATCCGGTGAAAATCTTACCGGTGGTTATTTCTTCGAAGTGGATGCCTATGCCTATTATGAGCCGTATGGATCATGGTTTCAGTCCGATCGCGGTATTCCCGTTACCATCAAGTCGCCCGATGACGGGGGTACTCCGGAACAGTATTACTATATCTCACACTATTTCCAGTTGATGGAAGATGCGGTATATGCAGGACATTCACGCTCGATTCTTGATATGGATTCGTTTCTGCAGCATTTTATTGCCGGGGAACTGTCAGGTAACACTGACACCTACTGGAGTACGTATATGTATAAGGAACGGGGTAATCCGATAATTTACACCGGACCGGTCTGGGATTTTGACCTGGCGTTCGATAATGATCAACGCACATATCCTGTAAATCAACATTCAGGATTCTTGTTTGACTGCGGTTCAGCATCATCGGCAAACGGTATGAGGGATCTGGTACGTCGCATCGTGACATACGATCGTTCGACGGCAGCCGATCTCACCCGTGTATGGTCGCTTGCCCGTAACGATCGCGATCTTTCGGCGGGAGGACTTGGTGAATATATCGACAGTCTGGCATCAGTACTTCAGGAATCACAGGATCTGAATTTCAAGCGTTGGCCTATATTAGACCAGAGAGTACACCAGAATCCGCGTGCTTTAGGTTCGTTTGACGCCGAAGTGCAGGCGTTGAAAGATTATCTGGAAACACGTTTCCCCAGGCTTGATGAACTCATGAAGTATGATCCTTCGATTTCCGTCGTAGATGTTATTGAGCCGGATAAAGAACAGGAAGTAATTATGGTAGGACGAACAGCAGTGTCAGGCGGAAGCGAGTTCACAATACACTCTGTCGACGGAACTCTCTGTTATAGCGGTAAAGGAAATTCCCCGGAACTTGCTCCGGGAATATATATCATAACAACTGGCGGACACACCTCGAAAGTCCTCGTTAAATAACGATTTTCATGATATTCGATATGGTGGATCTGCGAAATTGCTGTCATTTCTGCAAGCCATAGACAGAAACATATCAGTATGTTCTCCATAATAGTATTTTGATGGCAATTGATATTCCTTTGTGAAATAATTCGGGCTGACACTGATGTCGAGGAATTATATCATAAAATCTTGCTACAAATATGAAAAAATGCAGAACTGTACGAAAATTAGTAAGACTGATTTTTTTACTTATTTTGATTTTTTTTGGCTTTTTTGAATTATATTAGTTATCTTTGTGTCGTTGAAAAATATTTCTGATGTCTGATTTGTCCATTGTAGTCAAACGTGGCGGCAGAATCGTACGCAGAATGATCGGCTTTGGCCAATCAAATATAATTTCTTCTTTCAATCAATTAACTATCAATCAAAATGCCAAGAAACGTTAAAATAGGAATCCTGCTTCTGCTGAGCATCCTATTAAGTATTCCACCGACGATGGCCAAGGGTGATGACACCCCTGTGAAGACAACAGGCACAGTAACAGACCCCTCCGGCGAGCCATTACCCGGTGCAACTGTAAAAGTGAAAGGATCTAATATCGTAACTGTTACCGATGTCAATGGTAATTTCTCAGTTTCGATTCCAGCCAATTCCACCATCGAAGTGTCGTACATCGGTTATTCACCGGTTACGATGAAGACAGGGGCGGATGCTACCCCGCTTACAATCAGCCTTCAGGAAGCTGACCATATGCTTGATGAGGTCGTGGTTGTAGGTTATGGCGTTCAGAAAAAGGTGAACGTTGTAGGATCTATTTCAACTGTTGACAGCCGTCAGCTTGAAGGTCGCACCGGCGGCAGTGTTTCAAACATGATCAACGGTTACCTCTCGGGTGTCACTATCACCCAGGGTTCAGGATCTCCCGGTGCTGACCAGGGCACTATCCGTGTGCGTGGTGTCGGTTCATTCGGTGCCGATCCTTCGCCGCTTATTCTCGTCGACGGTCTCCCTGGCAATATCAATGACCTGACCCCGGCCGAAATCGACAATATTTCAGTGCTCAAGGATGCAGCTTCTGCTGCAATCTACGGTTCGCGTGCAGCCAACGGCGTTATCCTCGTGACCACAAAAAATGGTCGTGAAGGCAAGACCCGCGTCACCTACAACGGTAACGTTGGCTGGAGCTCAGCTGCCGACCTTCCCAAACTCGCTCACTCATATGAGTATGCCGAGTTCTACAACATGGCGATCGGCACCGAAAGTTATACTTCCGAGATGATTCAGAAATTCCGCGACGGCAGCGATCCTGACAACTATGCCGATGAGATGTATCTGGAAGACCTGCTCGGTAGCCATCCTTTCCAGACAAAGCACGAAATCAGTATAAGCGGCGGCAACTCTAAAATCAACTATCAGCTGACAGGTGCTTATCTGCGTCAGAACGGTTTCTTTGAGAAGAGTTACTACGACCGCTTTAACGCTCGTCTCAATCTTAGTGCCCAACTTGCTAAAAATTTGAAGATGAGTGTGATTCTGAACGGCACTTTCGGCGACCGTCATGAAGCGTCAACCCCCGGTTCATGGGACTCATCTGGCAATGGTGGAATCATTGTTTCGGCAGTGCGTTTCCCCGGTCTTTACCCGACTTATATGAGTGACGGATCAGTGGGTCTCGGACCGAAACTTGGCGGCACACCTCTCGCATGGACCCGCTGCGAATCGTTCTACAACAACCAGATCGACCGTTATAAAGCACAGCTCAACTTCGAATACACCATCATCCCCGGTCTCGTGGCAAAGGTGATCGGCGGTTATAACTACACGATGAGCCAGGTACGTGACTATCGTGCCGACATGACTCTCACCGGCGGTCGCGGCACAGGTCCCTCATCACTTACCAATACTTGGGGACGCACGACCTACAAGACATTCCAGGCACTGGTTGATTATAACGTAGATATCAAGCGACACCATATCGGTGCTCTCGTGGGTTACACATGGGAGGATGAAGGTCAACGCACTATCTCCGGCTTCCGTAATAATTTCCCCTCTGATGACGTACCTTATCTGTCGGCAGGCGGTGTAGACGGACAGACCAATGGCGGCGGTGGTTACGACTGGGCGGTTCAGTCTGTGATAGGACGTCTTAACTACAACTACGACGAGCGTTATCTGCTTGAAGGTACTTTCCGTTATGATGGATCATCGCGATTCCCGACCGATAGCAAATATGGCTTCTTCCCATCGGTAGGCGCAGGTTGGCGCATCGCTCAAGAAAACTTCTGGCGCGAAAACGAAAATCTGAGTTTTGTAAACAATCTCAAACTGAAAGCTTCCTATGGTATTTTGGGTAACAACAATATCGGTAACTACCCCTATCAGAGTGTATATGAACTCGGTTCAAACTATGTGATCGGTGGTGTGTACACTCAGGGAGCAGCCGTCACCACTTATGTAGATCCTAACCTTAAATGGGAGAAAACCCACACATGGGATATCGGTTTGGAGACTGGTTTCTTCAATAACCGCTTGACCGTCAACGCAGCTTATTTTGACCGTAAAACCAAAGATATTCTCTATAAACCGTCGGCAAGCTTCTCCAGCATATTCGGTCTCGGCGTATCGCAGATCAATACCGGTAAGGTGGTAAACCGCGGTTGGGAATTTGAGGTAGGTCACAACAACCGCATCGGCGAAGTCAACTATCGCGTAAGCGCTAACTTGACTATCGTCAACAACAAGGTGAAGACCCTTGGTATGGGTAACGTTACTCAGGAGAACGGTATGGTCGGCAACGGATCGAACCTTTTCATCGGCTATCCGATGCAGATGATCTATGGCTATAAGACCGACGGTGTGTTCCTGTCTGATGAAGAAGTAGGTGCATGGCATGATCAGAGTGCGATCGCTAAGGGTGCCGGTGCCGGTGATATCCGTTATGTCGATCTTGACGGTGACGGAAAGGTGACTTCAGCCGACCGCACATATCTCGGCACGACTATTCCTAAGTTCAATTATGGCATAAGCGCCGGTATCGAATATAAGGGTATTGATTTCAGCTTCCTTCTCCAGGGTGTAGCTGATGTCAGCGGCACACTTTCAACTTATGCCGGCTATGCTTTCTGGCAGGAAGGCAATATCCAGAAATGGCAGATGGAAGGTTGCTGGAATGTGCAGCAGGACAACCGCTATCCGGCATATCCTCGTCTTGAGGCATTGTCTAACGCAGGCAGTCGCAATACCCTCACTTCTGATTTCTGGGTGCGCAACGCGTGGTTCCTGAAAGTGCGCAATATCCAGTTGGGCTACACTATCCCTTCATCGCTTTTAAAGAGCCTCAAGATCAACTCTATCCGCGCTTACATCACCCTTGACAATCCGTTTGAGTTCCACGATTATCCCGATGGATGGGATCCTGAGAAGCGCAGCAACGGCGGTTCTTATTATCCGACAATGCGTTCCTATACATTTGGTCTGACACTCAATATTTAAGCAAATATTAATAATGAAATCGATATATAAACTAATTTTCGGATTTGCTACTGTAGCTACTCTGCAGTCTTGCGATCTGGAGCGCACCCCGCTCACAAGTCTGTCATCCGACAATTTCTGGGATAACCCCAAGAATGCGACACTCGCTCTCACCGGTATTTACCGTAACTCCATTGCCAGTGGTGTCGAATACAACGTAACCGATTTTTGGTCATATCAAGGCATGCTTTTCATGGATCACATGACTGACAATGCTTTCGACCGTCGTGGTGAGAACAGCCCTCTGTTCATTTTCTCGAGCGGCAAGCTCCAGAATAACAACGCTCAACTTGCCAATTACTGGAGCACAGCCTACAAGCGCATAGGTCGCTGCAACCGCTTTCTCGAAGGTATCCCTAATATGGAGGATGGTCCCACAAAAACTCGCCTTATTGCTGAAGTCCGTTTTCTCCGCGCCACCCAGTATCACTATCTTGCAAGCTACTTTAAGGATGTGCCCTTGGTGACAACCGTTCTGACAGGTGAGGAGTCAAACAATGTCACAAAAGAAACTCAGGAGAATATCCTGAAGTGGTGTGTGAAAGAGTTCCGCGAGGCTGCCGCAGATCTTCCACGCTTCTCGCAGATAACAGCTTCGGAGACCGGACGTGCCTGCAAACAGGCCGCTCTGGCATTTGCCGGACGTACATGCATGCTGATGCACGACTGGGAGGGTGGTGCATCTGTATATAAAGAAATAATAGATTTGGGTGATAACGAGATTCACTCCTCCTATTCCGATCTTTTCCTTGCCGGAACTGGCAGCTCTAACAAGGAGAACATCTTCTACATTGAATATCTTGAGAACTTCTTCGGGTGGGGTCACCCGCAGCAGTGCCTGTCGGCCAAAGACGGTGGCTGGAGTCTGTCTAACCCCGCTGCAGGTCTCTTCGAGGAATATGAGTTCCTTGACGGCACCCCCTTCAGCTACGACGACCCCCGCTACAACAGCGACAACTTAGGTGAGAACCGCGACCCGCGTCTTGATTACACCATCTACTACAACGGTGCAATCTTCAAAGGTACCGAGTACCGCATGAGTCCCGACTATTCGGCAAGCGTTAAAGAGCGCATAGACTATTCGTCTGAGGCATCTAAGACCGGCTTTATGTGGCGCAAATTCTATGACGAAAGTCCAATCAATGACCTTAACAGCTATAGTGTTGTAGTGCCGGTGATTCGCTATGCCGAAGTGCTTCTTAGCTACTTCGAGTGTATGCTTGAAAGTGGTAAACCTGTTACACAGGAGTTGCTCGACCTGACCATCAATGCTGTCCGCGGACGTGCGGACGTGCAGATGCCTCCGGTGAGCGTTGGATCGACCGATGTTATGCGTCAGGCCATGCGTCACGAGCGTCGCGTTGAGCTCGCCTATGAAGGCATCCATTATTGGGATCTTCTGCGTTGGCGCATCGCCCATGAAGTCTTGGTAGGTGAAATCTGGGGCGCCCCTTATCCTAATTCTGCTCTTTATGAATCATCGACTAAGAAGATAGATCCGACCGGACAGTGCCGTTGGTATGTAGGTCGCCGTGATTTCCGCAATCCGGAGGATTATACATGGCCGATACCTCTGTCGGAGCAGAATATTAACCCCAACCTTCGCGACAGCGAGTAATGTTTTTTCCGTAAATGAAGAACTCATTTCTCACCACTACAGCATTTGCAGCAGCCACGCTGATGGCTCCGGGTCTGATAATGCCTGTTACTGCATTGGCAAAGTCGCCCCGGCAAAACGGCAAGGTGGAAAACCGTGAGCAGCCTAACGTGCTGGTGATCCTGGCAGACGATCTCGGATACGGTGATCTTGAATGTTACGGAGCAAAAAATGTGTCGACACCCAATGTCAACAAGCTCGCTCAACAAGGCATTAAGTTTACTAATACCCATGCAGTTGCCGCTACAAGCACTCCTTCGCGTTATTCGCTGCTCACCGGTGAGTATGCCTGGAGACGTCCGGGCACAGACGTTGCGCCCGGGAACGCCGGCATGATTGTCCGCCCGGAGATGTATACTATGGCCGACATGTTTAAAAACTCCGGCTATAAGACAGCGGCTATAGGAAAATGGCATCTGGGACTCGGCGATAAGACCGGTGAACAGGATTGGAATGCTCCTCTTCCGTCATCGCTTGCCGACATAGGTTTCGATTATCACTACATCATGGCGGCTACCGCCGACCGTGTGCCGTGTGTGTTTATTGAAAACGGTGCTGTTGCCAACTATGATCCGGAACATCCGATTTATGTAAGCTATCAACGTAATTTTGACGGAGAACCGACGGGAAGAGAGAACCCCGAACTGCTATATAATCAGCGTTCTTCTCATGGTCACGATATGTCGATAGTCAATGGAATAGGACGAATCGGATATATGAAGGGTGGTGGTAACGCTCTGTGGAAGGATGAGAATATTGCCGATTCAATCACTGCAAGTGCAATCAACTTCATAAAGGAGAATGCTGACGAGCCGTTCTTTATGTATTTCTGTACTAATGATGTGCATGTACCCCGTTTCCCACACGACCGTTTCCGAGGGAAAAGCTCCATGGGAGTAAGAGGTGATGCCATTGTGCAGTTCGACTGGTCTGTAGGAGAACTGATGCGTACGCTTGACGAACTCGGGATAGCCGACAATACATTGGTAATACTTACCAGTGACAATGGACCGGTTGTAGATGATGGTTATGATGATCGTGCGGAGGAATTACTCGGCGGTCATTCGCCCGCCGGACCCTATCGCGGTAACAAATACAGTGCCTTTGAAGGCGGCACTATGGTGCCTGCCATAGTGAGATGGCCTAAGAGTGTGGCGGCTGGTCAGGAGTCTGACGTGCTGATGTCACATATCGACCTTATGGCATCGCTTGGGTCGCTTATCGGGGCCCAACTTCCGGAAGGTGCTGCCCCAGATAGCCGCAATAGGCTCGGTAACCTTCTCGGAACTGATACAGAGGATGTTGATTGGGTTGTGGAACTGGCTTCTAATCATACACTCGGTGTCAGAACTAAGGACTGGAAATACATTGAACCTAATGACGGTCCTGCAATGATTCAATGGGGACCAAAAGTCGAGACCGGAAACTACCCGACTCCGCAACTTTATGATATGAATAGCTCTAAAGACGAGCGTAACAATGTTGCACTCGAAAATCCCGAAGTAGTGTTTGAGATGCAGAATATTTTGCGTCGGGTAAGGGATAAAAAGGGCTACGGTAAATAAAGCTCATATGTTACGGTATGTCAGATTAGATTCGGCAGAATAAACTTGAATATGTACAAAAGGAGAGTGGACCGATGAGATAACGGTCCACTCTCTTTTTTGTACATATGTCTTCCGTGACAGTCATATTGCGCAGACCTGTATAAGGACTTTGTGCGATAATGATAATATTTTAGTCGAAACACTTCATAAGATAATCTGCTATTTCGTCGGCAGGCATGTCAGTGCCTACTATCACTCCGTCTGCGCCTACCAGAATTATCTTGCCGCCGCTGTTTCCCGCATTGTTTATAACCCACACATTGTCGGTGTCGTTCAGATCAATGAAGCTTTCCCAGGGGTAACCGTCCTTTTCCATAGCCCGGTTCATGGCATTGCAGTCACCGGTTTCACGGGCAATGGCAATAACCTTGAATCCTTTATCCTTGTACTTCTCATACAATGGAATCAGTTCTAACGAATGTCTTCTGCATGGCAGGCACCATGATGCCCATAGATCGATTACAGCTATGTTCCCTTTTATAAGTGATGATATCTGTTCGGTCGTACCATTCGCCCGGGTCACTTTGTAGTCGGGATATTTATTACCGGCTTTTACTTCCAGAGCTTCGGTCAAGTCAATTATTTCCTTTGTGTAGGGATGGTCAGGAAAACGATCCTTATATGAAGTGCGGAATATCCTAATATAGTCCGGTATATTATAGATGTCGGAACGGTAAGAGAGTGCCCGTTTGATGGCGAATAAGCCGTATAACGAAACGTTTTCACTTATGAACACTCTTTTCAAAGAGTCAGCCCCTGCAAATAAATCCTTTAACTTACGTTCATAACACATATATTCCTCAGAATACATTTTTTCTCTTGATCCACGGAAATACACATCTGCGAGGGCTCTTAAAGAATCACGTTCCATCCCCGGCGCCATCTTCTCATATTGATCCATTATCCGCTGCAGCTCCGGAATAAAAGCGGCTTTATTTTCATAAAGGGAATCAATGCGTGCATACCATGAATCCATCTCCGGGTGAAGATATTCATTTTCGATTTCCTGAAATCTATTGGCAAGCAAGTTTTCAGGTATGGAGGATATAACGCTGTCGTTATCAATGTTCCCATCAGTACGGGAAATAATATCTATCTCACCGTTACCGGTGAAAAAATATCTGTTTCGCCATGAGCCATTTTTTAGTTCAGTATCAAATATGATCTGATATGCCCGTGGCACGTCATCATGCAGGACAAACGAAAATTTCCCATCTTCAACAGGTACGGAGAGTGATTTGTGTACCCGGAAGTCCCTTTCCGCTTCAATTACCATAACCTCTTTAGAGTCGGGACGTCCGATCACTGTGCCCATGACACGGCATGTGATGGAATCGGCGGGTTGTACGGCATATAGAGCTGAAAATGACAATATGTTAGCAATCAGATACAGGATATATCTCATCATAAATCGGTATTATTCTATTAATTTTACAAAAATACAAATAATTCTATGAATTCTAAAAACAGCCTCTTCGACTAAAAATTAGTCAAGTTCCTGCTGGATTGTCATTTTCCACGAGCCATTTGACAAGTGGAATAACTTTTATCGTAAGGTTTGGAGTCTCTATGGTCTTCTCTTCAGAATAGGTAACAATCACTGCATCCCGGAGTCCATACAGCTTGTGGAATGTCGTTAATGCTCTTACCTCCCGCTCAAGGGTATCTTGATTTTTAATGCTGTAGCAAGCCTGAATTCCTTTGCCAAGCGCAGGAAGATAGAAATCAAGCTCCACCTCTTTATTATAAAAGTAGAGCTTATAATTCTCATCCGTTACGCTTTGACGATAAAGTGTGATTGCACACAGATTCTCCATCAATGCTGTTTCACTGTCGGTCAAGAATATATTCAGCAAACCATTATCAACAAAATAATGCTTCTTAACTGTGTTTCGCTCAACAAATTTAGATGCATAATTCTCAAGTGAAAACAATAGACAAGCCTCCTCACAGAATCGGATGTAATCAGTGATTGATGCAACATTCGTAGACACTCCGGTTGCCTTCACCATTGAGGCAAGCCTATTAAAAGAAGTTGGATTTTTTATATTGTCAGCTAATCTTAATACCGCTAATCGTAACGCCTGCTCATTCTTAATTTTATTACGTTGAATTATGTCACCTAAGATGATTTTTTCATAGAGTTCATTAAGCCAATGCCGCTTGTTTACAAACAATCTTGATTCAGGAAACCCACCCCATTGAAAATAAGTATTCAAATGCCGTTCCACTTCTGCCCGTTTCTTTCCGTAAATCCAATTATCGTCGATCTCACAACCATTAGCATACAAATACTCTTTGAAAGAATATGGAAATACATGTTGTTCAATATAGCGGGCACCAAGTCTTGTAGCAATATCCTTACTCAGCATCTTAGCATTGCTACCGGTGATGTAGACCATATATTTTTGATTGGTAAGCCTACGGGCAAAATGTTCCCACCCATTTACATTTTGTATCTCATCTAAAAATAATATCGGTTTACACTCATATAACGACGAATATGCCCTGAGGATTAAGTCCAAATCTCCTGCTTCAAGACCTATGAGTCGTTCGTCATCAAAATTTATAAACAGCATTTCTTTCAAGTCATGACCATCTTTGATCAATTCTAAAGCCTTAAGGTACAGCATATATGACTTTCCTGCCTGGCGAATACCAACAAACACATAACGTGCATTAGGTTCCAATTCCATTGCCCTTGGAATTGGGTTAATTTCTTGCAATAGTTCCTGTCCTTCAACTATTATTGATTTCAAAGTCTCGATATCCATGTCTCGTTTCCATTTTCTAATATAGAATCAATATCTCCCGTTACCACTACCTGTGATCTTTAAATTGAATTGCAAATATACAATTTTATTTATTGTGGATAAATAAATTCGGCTATTTTTATTTACCAACAATAAATAAATGCGTGTGATTATAATTTAATAGAATAAGATGTTGAATGCATCCAAAACTTTTAGTAGACATTGAGGTCTAGAAATCTAGCTTGATGTGTTCAACTGTTAAGACAGAGACGGACTGAAACCGGGCATAGCCCTTAATGGCTAGTTACGAACAAAGTTCACCGTCCCTGTCTTTTATTTAACAATTCAGTGCGATTATGTTAACACAAAATCACGCTGCAAAGATAAAAGTTTCGGACAACATCATGCCTCACGGCATTTCGAGGATCGGGGGAAAAAAAGTGGAGGGTGAAGAAGCAGTTTATAAATGCGACGATTCCCGCAGGCTTCACAGCTCGCGGGAACCAATCTTTCAAACCAATCAATACAATATCTTAACGGTAGTCGGCGAAACGTACCTGAAGCGA